>NZ_JAWOCL010000139.1:0-37268 GCF_046483825.1 Sodalinema sp. | reverse complement strand
GTTCCAAGTTCCTCCCCCCAATCCTGAAACCCCCTTAGACAGCTTCACACTCCTCTTACTCGAACCCCTCCGCGTCGATTGGCTGAAATTGCGAGGCGAACCGCAAAATCGCTATTTCTATGAGCGTCAGGAGGATGGCGGTTGGAGTCATCGAGAGATGAATCCCTAAGAGGCGAACCAGCAGTTCAATCTGAGTGAGAGGGCCGATCTTCTTCCTTAGCCGCAAAACGTCTAGGATAAATCCGATCGCAGAACAACAGCGTTCCCGCCGTCACACAAATCGGAACCGCTAATAGATTGACAAAGGGAAGACTCACCAAAACCAACGACACCACACTAAACGTTCCCGTCGCCGGAAGTCCCCCAAACACAATCTTGAGCTTATCGCGAAACCGTAACCGGCGACGTTCTAAAGGCGCATCCAAGAAATCCAGACAGACAATCAAAGCCGCGATCGCCACCCCACCAATACCCGCCACCAGAGTTCCCAAACCGGGAACCCCATTCACCAAAAACAACAGCATCCCTAACCCCAACGCCAACAGGAGTTTCTTCACCTCAAAGGCTAAGGCCCGCCAAATATCCTTAAAAATCACCAATACCCCCTGTTCATAGGTGGTGACTTTGCCCGTTTTCAGCTTCTCCAACTCCTCCGACAACTGCCCATACCAAGGAGACCCTAAAATGGCTCCAAATTGCACCAACAACAGCCCCGTTGCCACCAGTAATCCAACCACCAATAATGCCTGTAAGAACCATCCTAAAAGCTCCCCAGTCACATCAAGCCAACCCAACCAGGAGGGTAAATTGGCAATCCAAGTGGTGATCTGAGTATCCAAATCCGTCGCCAGATCCTCAACCCGCGTCAATCCTGGCCGCAACAAACCAATATAGAGTCCCACCCCAACCACAAGATTTAAGAGGATGGGAAAAAGAATATAGCCCCAGAGTCGACGGTGGCGAGAAACGAGGGCGATCGCCTTAAGAGGATACAAGGCCCCCGCAACGAAGCCCACAGGCAGATCCAGCAGCCGATAAAACCAATTGTCGCGGGATTTCTCCGTCATAACTCTCCTACACTCGCATCGTCCAACCGTGGCTATCTTCCCGTTTCCCCGTCTTAATCTCATCGAGATGTTTCAGCAACCGCGCCCCATATTGCTGATCTCCCGTCACCTCCAGATTCAATTCCACTCCATCAATAGCGATGGTTTCAATCTGGGCAATGGTCGCCGCTGTTCCCGCCCCAAAGGCTTCCTGTAAACGTCCTTGCTTGTGGGCCGCCAAAATCTCAGTCAAGGCAATCCGCCGTTCCTCGACCGGAACCCCCTGTTCTCGCAGCAGCGTAATAATACTATCGCGGGTAATTCCCGGTAAAATCGTCCCTCCCAGCGGCGGTGTCACCACCACTCCATCGATGACGAAAAAGACATTCATCGTGCCGCACTCTTCAATATAGGTTTGATCCACCCCATCGAGCCAGAGGACATTATCATAGCCCTGTTGCTTGGCTTGGCGATCGGCTAAAAGACTGGCTGCATAGTTTCCGGCGGCTTTCGCTGCCCCGGTTCCCCCCGGAAAGGCCCGCACATACTCCCGCGTCACCGTCAGTTTCACCGGTTCAGCATAGTACGCCCCCACCGGACAACAGATAATCGCCAAGGTATAGCGTTGAGAAGGCCGCAAACCCACGGACTCATCGGTGGCGAAGTAAATGGGGCGAATATAGAGGGCGCTTCCGGGGCGGGTGGGAATCCAGTTGCGATCGAGACGCACTAACTCCTTGAGGCCATCCAGGAAAATCTCCTCGGGAATTGGAGGCATACAAAGTCGCGCCGCTGAACGATTGATACGCTCAAAATTGGCTTGGGGACGAAAGAGCAAGGCTTCTCCAGCGGGTCCCTGATAGGCTTTCATGCCTTCAAACACCGCTTGTCCGTAATGCAGGGCGGAAATGGATGGGGACATCTCCAATTTGCCGTAGGGGAGAATCGTCGCCGGGTTCCAGGTTCCCTCGTCGTAGGTGGCCACTAGCATATGGTCACTAAACAGGCGACCGAAGGGAACGTTGTTAATGTCCAGTCCCCGAAGTCGGGATTCTGATACGGGTTTAATCTCGATAGGATAGGTTTGCGCTGCCATAGTCTTTGAGTAAAACCTGCTGTTCCGTCCCGCCAACCGCGTTTGGGAGGACAAGTGATGTCTCTCTACGGTATCAAATGCCGGCCTAAAGTTGATCTTGTTTCTCAGGTTGCCTCTAAGGAACCTGGGCCACCGAGGGAGGCCGGGGGGTTGAGAGGGTCTGCATGGGGATCTCGATGATAAATTCTGTTCCCTGTCCCAGTTTGGAGATACAGTCGAGTTTGCCGCCGTGGAGTTCAGCGACGATCTGATAGCTGACGGACATCCCGAGTCCGGTTCCCCGGCCAACGGGTTTGGTGGTAAAAAAGGGGTCAAAGATTCGCGAACGGTGAGATTCGGGAATCCCGATGCCGTTGTCACAGATGCGAATTTGCACCCAGTTTTTGGGCAGAGTGCAGGTATAGATTTCGATAAAACTGGGGTTGGCCTGTATATCCTCGCGGCGACGACGGCGATCGCGTTCATCGAGGGCATCAATGGCATTATTGAGGATATTCAGGAAGACTTGATTGAGTTGGCCCGCGTAACAGTCAATGGCCCGAATGGGACTGTAGTGACGGCGAACCTCGATGGGGGGGCGATCGCCCTGGGCATAGAGACGATGTTGTAAAATCAGCAGGGAGCTATCAATGCCTTCGTGAATATCCACCCGTTTATAGTCCGCTTCATCCATACGGGCAAAGGTTTTCAGGGAGGTGACAATCTGCCGGATGCGATCGCTGCCGGTTTTCATCGACTCCAAGAGTTTAACAATATCCTCCTGCACAAATTCGAGATCCATAGCCTCGGCTTCGGCTTGAATCGTCGCTGTGGCTGGATAGGCGGCTTGATACAAACGCAACAGATGCAACAAATCCGTCACATAGGCTGACGCATGGCTGATATTCCCAGAAATAAAGTTAATCGGATTATTAATCTCATGGGCCACTCCCGCCACCAATTGCCCCAAACTTGACATTTTTTCCGTTTGCAGTAACTTCGACTGAATATCGTGCAGTTCCGCCAACGCCAGTTCCAATTCCTGGGCTTGTTTTTGGGCCTGTTCCGCCGCCCGGCAACTTTGCTGATACAGTTGAATTTGGTGCTCGGTAATGATAGCTTGCTCGGCTTCACTTTCGCGTTGATATTGACTCACAACCGCATCTAAAGCGGGCAGCAATGTGGTTGAAGCCGCCTCTAATATCGCTTGTACGTTGGGCTGCTCTGGGGTAATCTCCTGCTCATCCGTCTGCAACAACTGTCGAAGTTGATCGAGATAATCTCGAACTTGCCGATCAACTTCCCAGGGAGGCTCAAAATACATTTGACGGACGATTTCCGAGGGATTGCCGGGAAGATGCAGTTTAGGATTTCCCGTTAATAACCCTTCATGGGATTGTTCCATTAACTCCCGCAAATCTTCGAGTTCTTGGCGAAGTTTCGCTCGTTCTTGCTGATTTTGACTACAGCCCCATCGTAATGAGAGCATGGCAATCCGTTGTGATAACATCCGTTGACGGCCGCTGATGTTCACAATGGCCGCATTGACGGCTTGGGTCGTTTTCCACTGCTCCATATGATGTTTTATCTCGCTCCAACTTCGAGGAGCTATCCCATCTAAACCACTCAGTTTAGGATTCCCCATTATCTTGTTAATCTGAGCGTTATCGTCATTCCCTGACCGAGATGATGAGATGGGATTAACTCAAACGACTCATTTAGTCAAATTTCAGCCAATTCTCGCTTAGAAGGTTCAAGGATTTAGGATTTAATCGACAATTGAAAGAATAATATCCCTAACACTACTATAGCGAAGGTCTGAGATGATTTCTTGTATCAAAGACTACTGTTATTGATGCCGTTTTATGCAGTCCTAAAAATGACAAAAGCCTGAGTCCATCGCCAGGGTTTCGAGGCGATCGCCCAATTGCAAGACAGCCCCTTGTCCCGCTACTATCTCACCAATAATGGAGACGCCCTCAACCACCTGGCTCAACCGCTCAGCCGCCTCAGGTGCTAAACACAACACCAACTCAAAATCTTCACCGCCCCATAATAGCCAATCCCGAGCTTGGTCTGAGTCTACCATCTCCGATAACCCCGTTGGCATCGGCAGGCGATCGCCCCACAACTGGGCCTTAACCCCACTCGCACGAGCCAGTTGAAGCACCGCATCAGCCAAACCATCGGAACTATCCATCCCCGCCAACCGCTCAACCCCCAACTGTTTCAGAGGCGCTAATAGGTCTAAACGGGGCAGAGGTCGCTGATGGGCGCAAATGAAGTTTTGACGGATTTGTGGGTCTAAATCGCGCCACTGACCGTCCTGGAGAAGCAATTCTAACCCGGCTCGGGCAGCTCCGTGGGGTCCAGTGACGGCGATCGCATCCCCCACCTGAGCCTGATGACGATAGATGGGCCGCGTCACCGAGCCAAACGCCGTAATCGCAATCACAGCCTGCTGCGAACGACAGACATCCCCCCCCACCAGAGGCGTCGCAAACCGCTCTAAACAGGCGGCCATGCCCCCATACAGTGCCTCAACCCAAGCCACCTCAGTCTCCCGAGGAAGAGCCAAACTCACGGTAATGGCCAAAGGTTCGGCTCCCATCGCCGCTAAATCCGAGAGATTGGCCGCCACGGCTCGCCAACCCGCATCCTCGGGAGCCGTGGTTTGGGGGCTAAAATGAACACCATCGACGAGGGTATCTGAGGTGACAACGAGGGATTGCTGTGGGGGAAACGACAACACCGCTGCATCATCACCGATAATATCGGGGGGACAAAACCGCTGCAATCGTTGCAACAGCCCCTGTTCCCCCAATTGCCAAATCTGCATCATCCCAGACATCATCCCAGACTACACCAGTTGGGCTTCAGCGGTGTGATGCTCGATCGCCGCCAAGGGATGAGGATAATGATGCACGGCTTCAATGCAGTTATCTTGGCCGAGAATCACCACCTTCGGCTGATGATGTTGCAGTTCTTCGGCGGAAAACTGAGCATAGGCCATAATAATCAGGCGATCGCCCTTCATCCCCAAGCGAGCCGCTGCACCGTTGAGTTCAATCAATCCTGACTGGGGAGGTGCTGAGATGACATAACTCATCAATCGCTGGCCATTGTTAACATTGACAATTTGCACCTGTTCATAGGGAACAATCCCCACTTCATCGAGGAGGGTGCGATCGATGCTAATGCTCCCCATATAGTCAAGATTTGACCCGGTTAGAGTGCAGTTATGGAGTTTGGCGTACAGGAGCGATCGCTGCATAATAGTGACTCGGTGACTCTGGCTTCAGGCGTGAACAAGCATTGAATGGCCTGAACCCGGTTCCATTTTCGGGAACTCGGGTCCTGGCCCTAATTCAATTTTACTTGTAAGCTTTGACGCATTCATCGATCAGGGGCTTAACCGCATCTAAATCTTTCCAGCCGAGAATTTCGGTTTCCTTCTTCTCTAAGTTTTTATAGGTACGGAAGAACTCAGCAATCTCGTCGAGACGATGTTTCTCCACATTCTCCAACGAGGTATATTCAGCATAGCGAGGGTCTTCAGCGGGAACGCAGAGCAGTTTCTCATCGCGATCGCCGCCGTCAATCATTTCTAACATTCCCAAGGGACGAGCCGTAATCACACAGCCGGGGAACGTCGGTTCATCCATCATCACCATCCCATCGAGAGGATCGCCATCATCGGCGAGGGTGTTGGGAATGAACCCGTAGTCAAAGGGATAGTGAACCGACGAGAACAGGACGCGATCGAGGGCGAAACAGCCTAAGTCCTTATCAAATTCATACTTGTTCTTACTTCCGCCAGCGATTTCAATCAAGACATTCACGAGGCCGGGTTTGGGTTGAGCGGGAATACGCGATAAATCCACAGGTAAGCTCCTAAACTGACTGAGTTGACATAATCGGCCCACGATAGAGTTCTCCACCGTGGCACAGCCGACAGAACCGAGAGTCGGCTGTCAAACCCAATCATTTTAACCCCAAACGGTCTCACCGCTTGGCCGCCAACCGCAGGTTCACCAGTTGGCCGATGCGATCGCCCCCCTGCGACACCTCCGACGCTGGGAGATTCACGGTTCTCGCTGAGTAGACAAAAATCATCAACAGGGGCAACGTCAACGTCAACACCGCAATTAACGTTCCCACCCATTGGGCCAGTCCCGTTCCCGGAGGTTGTTCTAAACGAGCCGATTGACTATCCGATTCCATAAACACTTGTTCTTAACACACGCTTGCAAAGAGCAGATACAAAAATCAGTATCTGAAAACATCCTAGTGAACCTTACGCTTGTCGACTGTTACTGAGCCAACAAAACCGGGGTAAAATCCCGAACCGTTCGCGAAACTCAAAGCCTAACCTGCACTCAACGTTAAGACTCCTTAACATTTCGCTGGCGTTTCACGGAGTTTCCCTGCGATGGGCTAACACTGACCCAAAGGCCCAATTTAGCCCCAAATCAAAACACCGTTAAGGGATCTGAATCTAGGAATCAGAATCGAGAAAGTCAGGGATGACCCATTTCGGGGGTTCGCTGAGTTTGCGTCTGCGAGCCGCCTCAGCGATATCGTGAATCTGATCTAAAGACGTGTTATCAATAAATTTCGTCGCCGATGCCGCATATTCACGATTCGGGCAGTCATCTCCCAAAACACAGCCATTCACACAGGCTGTCGCGCAATCAATTGAGGTCTCCATTGTTAGGATAATTTAACGAATGACAAACAGGTTTACTATCATTTTTTAGCATACATCGTTTAGCATAACATCCTGACTCAGTGCCGGGCCATTCCAGGATTGTGATTTCGGTCACTGACAACTCTATCAATAAAGGGCTAACTCTCAACTTAAATCCATAGCAAACTCAAATTCAATCGAAATTTAACCCAAATTTAACTTGATAATTTAGCCCTTTTTGCTAATCAAACCATTGATTATTTACTTGTTCTAACGTTATTCTAACGTTGTTCTAACGTTATTCTAAAACTGTTGAAAAACAGAGCCTTGAACCCGGTCAGAGCCGAGTCAAGAACACCCATCATCTCAGAGTACTAGGCAGCCAAAAGCTGAGTGAGGATCGAGTTGATTAAGCTGAGGGCGATCGAACCCAGCAAAGCACTCCAAATGCCCCACCGCAGGCGAAAACCACTCACCAGCCAAGCCGCCAACCCAAAAATGATTGCATTAATCACAAGCATAAACAGTCCGAAGGTGAGGACCACGACTGGGAAGCCCAAAACCACAAAAACCGGTTTCAGGAAAGCATTAAGGATACCGAACACCGCCGCCGAAACCAACGCCGTCGTTAGGTCATCCACTTCTACCCCGAGAGGCAGTTTAGAGATAATGAAAAAGCTCACAGACATAATGAGCCAGGTGACAATTAGATCCATAGGACAAGCCTCTTGGTAACATCACCCTCCATTAAAGCCAATTTTAGCCGCTTCAACATCCTTCCAAAGACAGTATTTTCCCCACCCAAGAGAGCGAGCAACCCCCAGGGTACGCCCCAACATCGGTTACGTCTGTTGCCTGCTGCCCCTTGCCTCTTGCCCCTTGCCTCTTGCCTTCCCCTCTTGGGAGGGGTTAGGGGTGGGTTATGCCCCTTGCCTCTTGCCTTCCCCTCTTGGGAGGGGTTAGGGGTGGGTTATGCCCCTTGCCTCTTGCCTCTTGCCTAAACATTAAACCGGAACAACAACACATCCCCCTCTTGCACCAGATAATCCTTGCCCTCACTGCGGATTTTGCCCGCTTCCTTGGCCGCCGTCATCGAACCCAAGGCCAACAACTCCTCACAGCCAATGGTTTCAGCGCGAATAAAGCCCCGTTCAAAGTCCGTATGAATCACCCCCGCCGCTTGAGGGGCCGTCATGCCAGCGCGAATCGTCCAGGCGCGAGTTTCCTTGGGTCCCGTGGTAAGATACGTCCGCAAGCCCAATAAATCATAACTGGCACGAATCAGGGACTGGAGACCGCCCTCACTGACCCCTAGAGACTCCAAGAAATCTTGACGTTCTTCTTGAGGAAGTTCAATCAACTCCGACTCCACCTGAGCTGAAACCACCACCACCTGGGCCTGTTCCTGGTCTGCCACCTCACGGACTTGTTCAACCCAGGGATTCCCCTGCGCCAAATCCTCTTCCGAGACATTGGTGGCGTAAATAATCGGTTTGCGGGTGAGGAGATTGAGGGCTTGAATCGCCGCCTCTTCCTCCTCGGTCAGCGAGACACTCCGGGCGGATTTGCCCTCATTGAGCGCCTCAACCAGTTTTTCGAGTACCGTTAGCTCAAAGGCGGCGTCCTTGTCCTTACGAGCCTGTTTGCGGGTGCGATCGATGCGGCGTTCAAGTTGCGATAAATCCGCTAACCCCAACTCCAGATTGATGACTTCAATATCGCGCACTGGGTCAATCGACCCGGACACATGGATAATATCGTCATTCTCAAAACAGCGCACCACATGAACGATCGCATCGACTTCCCGGATATTGGCCAAAAACTGATTTCCCAGGCCTTCTCCCTGACTAGCCCCGGCGACGAGGCCAGCAATATCGACAAACTCCATGCGTGTCGGCACAATCTGCTCAGACTCAGACAGCGTCGCCAACTTGCCAAGACGGTCATCCGGAACCGCTACCACCCCCACATTCGGTTCAATGGTACAAAAGGGGAAGTTTGCCGCTTGGGCTTTGGCATTGGCAACGAGGGCATTAAACAACGTCGATTTTCCCACGTTGGGAAGTCCGACAATTCCGGCTCTGAGCATATTGATGAAAATGGTGTAAGCGTATTGAGCTGAGATCCTTGTGGCTACAAGAGTCGCTTTGCTAGTTTAACCTGAGATTTGATCTGAGTGTGAATCGATCTGAGTGTGAATCTCATCGAGATTAACGTCCTACCGTGCTGTAAGCCGTTCAAACGCCCTTGAACTCCTTGAACTGGGTTTCCCGTCTGTCCTTTCTCTGCGACTGTATCATGTCCCCTGAATCCACCTCCCTCTGGCCCTACGTCACCCCTGGAATTGCCGATGACTTGTTTGAGCGACTTCCGGGTATCCCGCTGAGTAAACGGGAAGTGCGTCTGATTTTGCTCTCACAACTGCGCCTGACTCATGATGCCATTCTCTGGGATATTGGCGCCGGTACGGGAACCATCGCCGTTGAAAGCGGTTTACTGTGCCGTCAGGGCCAAATTATGGCCATTGAACGAGATGAAGATGTAGCCGGGTTAATTCGCCGCAATTGCGATCGCTTCGGCGTTGAGAATGTCCAAGTCATCGAAGGAAGCGCCCCCGACTGTCTCAAACCCCTCGCTCCTCGCCCCAGCCACGCCTGTATTGAAGGAGGACGAGCCATCAGCGAGATTTTGCAAGCGGTTTGGGACGTGTTGCAACCCGGTGGCCGCATCGTCGCCACCGCCGGGAACCTCGAAAGCCTTTATCAGATTTCCGAAGCCTTTGCCCAATTACAAGTTCGTCAGATTGAAGTGGTGCAATCGGCGGTGAACCGGCTCGAAACCCGAGGGACACATCAGGTTCTGGCGGCTGTTAGCCCCATTTTTGTCCTCAGTGGTGAGAAAATCGGCTGACGGCCGTCTTGATCGCGGTTGAGGACGTTGTCAAAACATTCTCGCCATCCTCTGGGCTTAAGATACGGTTAAGCCTGGGATAATGAAATAAAGGTAAGAGAAACAACGGCAGTTTCAACGGCCCCAACCTGGGTTTAGCCTGTCCCCCATGTTTCTGCGTTTAGCCATTCAACACGTTAGTTCAAATACGATTTTAATATTATGTCTTGGTCTCGGCTCGTCAGTGGCATTGTCGCCATTATTGTGGCATTAGTTGCCACCATTCTCGGCGGATGGTCGTTTGTCTTATTTTTTGCCGCAATTGCCTTCTTAGGGCAGCGGGAGTATTTTCAGCTAGTCCGAGCCAAGGGTCTGATTCCGGCGGCGAAAACGACCTTCGTTCTCTCACAAGTTCTACTGTTGACGGCTGCGATCGCCCCGGAGCTGGTGAACGTCCTCTTTCCCCTCTTGGGGGCGGTGATTTGTGCCTATCTCCTCTTTCAGCCCAAACTGGCGTCGATTGCCGATATCTCCACCTCGATTTTAGGCCTGTTCTATGGGGGACTCTTGCCGAGTTATTGGATTCGCATCCGTCTCGAACTCAGTGAACTGGCCTTTCCCCAGGCGGCCATTCCTCTACCAGATACAGGCGTTACCATTGCCAGTGGTGCGCCTCTGTGGGGGTTAGGCTGGAGCGTTAGCCCTTGGACGGCGACGACCCCCGCTCCTTGGTTGTCACAAGGGTTTTGTATTACAGTGTTGGCCTTTCTTTGCATCTGGGCCGCAGATATTGGCGCCTATTTTTTTGGTAAAACCTTCGGTCGCACTCGTTTATCGGCGGTGAGTCCCAAAAAAACCGTTGAAGGAGCCGTTTTTGGCATTGGAGGGAGTACCGCTGTAGGCATTTTGGGGGCGCAGCTTCTGAGTTGGCACTATTGGCTCTGGACGGGAGCCGCGATCGGGCTAATAATTGGCTTAGGGAGCTTGATGGGCGACTTAACCGAATCGATGATGAAACGCGATGCTGGGGTCAAAGATTCTGGACAACTCATCCCCGGTCATGGGGGAATTCTCGATCGCACCGACAGCTATATTTTTACCGCGCCCCTGGTCTATTACTTTGTCACCCTGCTGTTACCCTTGCTAAACTAGCCATTTCGACGGCAATCTATTACTGCAATCTGTTTCTTTGTGTCTCACTTGTTCCCACCCCAAATCTGCATCGACGCGATCCCCGATCGCATCCTTCTCGACCTGAGTGAGTGGAGGTAACTATGGCGGCTGGCCCCTTAAACCCGGCAAAAATGCCCAATCTTGGACAACTGGCTCAGTTATCTCTTGATCGCATGGCCGATGCGGTGCTGCTGAGTGATCTCAATGGGGATATCTTCTATGCCAATGATGCGGCCTGTCGTTTGCTAGGCTACGATCGCCCTCAACTTCTTCAAGGCCAACTCTGGCGGATTGATTGCGCCCTGAGTCAAGAGGATTGGCCCCACTATCTCGATCGCCTACGTCAACAAGAAGTCTTAGAACATGAAGCCGTCTATCGCTGCGCCAATCAAGACTCGATTGAGGTCGAAGTGACCACCAGTTATCTGGTTGCTGACGAGAGCGCCTATCACTGTACCGTCTTTCGCTATCTATCGGAACGAGCCTCCATCGCCCGGGAAGTTCAGCGGGCTAAAGACCAACTGCGGGCGGTTCTCGATGCTGTACCCGGCTTAGTGTCTTGGATTAGTCAGGATGGGCATTATCTCGGGGTTAATCGTCACCTCGCAGCGAGTTATAATATGCCCCCGGATGCTTTTGTGGGCAAGGAATTAGGATTTTTAAAAAATAGCCCTGAATTTGTTGATTTTGTCAAGGACTTTTTGGCAGGAAACGTTGATTATCACACCCAGTTAGTTGAAGCGAATGTTCGAGGACAACCTCGCTATTACATTACAGCCGCTCAGAAATATGACCAAGGACGAGCCACCGTGGTGGTGGGGGTCGATGTCAGCGATCGCAAACGCTCGGAAGAAGCCCTACAACGCAGTGAAGCCCGACTGTTAGAAAAAACCCAAGAACTCGAAGAAGCCCTACGAGAACGGCAACGGGCGGAAAGTCAGTTAGTCCAATCCGAGAAAATGTATGCCCTCGGGCAGATGGTGGCCGGCATGGCGCATGAAATTAATAACCCCATTAATTTCATTTACGGGAACCTCGCCTACACCGATAACTATGTGCGAGACTTACTAGAGTTGATGAGGATGTATCAAGAAGAAATCCCCGAAACACCGCCTAAAATCGCCGCCGAAATTGAAGCCGTTGACTTGGATTTTATTACCGCCGATTTGCCCAAAATTGTCGATTCCATGAAATTAGGGGCAGAACGAATCCTCAAACTGGTCTTATCTCTACGCAACTTTTCCCGCCTTGATGAAGCCCAGTTTAAACAGGCTAACGTTCAAGAAGGAATTGAAAGCGCCTTAGCCATTCTCAATCATCGCATTCAGGGTAAAATTGACCTGATTAAACAGTATGAACCCTTACCTAAAATTTATGGTTATCCGGCTCAACTCAATCAAGTCTGGATGAACTTACTCTGCAATGCGATCGATGCCGTTCTCGATCCGGGCCTGCGAGATGGAAGTCGTGATGAGTCTAAACCGCAAATCGTCGTTCGTACCAAAGTCCTCAAGGGCGATCGCATTCTCGTGGCCATTCGCGACAACGGACGCGGCATTGAACCGAGCCTGCAAGCTAAAATCTTCGACCCCTTCTTTACCACCAAACCCGTCGGCACCGGTACGGGCCTGGGGTTATCCATTTGCTACCAAATTATTCAAACCCACCACGGCCGGATTCGCGTCGTTTCCCAAGATCCCCAAAACCTGAACAGTGACTGGGAAACCGGAACCGAGTTCCTCGTCGAGTTGCCCATTGGCTCATCCCAGGATGACGCGCCAAAATGACGAGACGGTGTAAAATCAAACGGTCAACGACTCATTCAGCCATCGTTCAGCCATCGTTCAGCCATAGGTTACTTGAATGTCCCAACCGCGCAAACTTTACGAAGGTAAAGCCAAAATTCTCTACAGTACAGACGATCCTGAAATTCTCCTGTCTGAATTTAAAGATGACGCCACGGCGTTCAATGCCGCCAAACGAGGGCAGATCGCCCGTAAAGGAGAAATCAACTGTACAATCTCAACCCGGCTGTTTCAACAACTCGAAGCCTTGGGGGTTCCCACCCATTGGATTGATACCCCGCAGCCAACCCAAATGCGCGTCAAGCGCGTGCAAATTATTCCCTTGGAAGTGGTAGTGCGCAACCGAGCCGCCGGAAGCCTCTGTCGGCAAACTGGCTTGAGCCTGGGAACGCCTATTACCCCGCCTCTGGTGGAGTTTTTCTATAAAAATGATGAGCTAGGCGATCCTCTACTGACGAACGATCGCCTACGTCTATTGAATCTAGCGAGTCCTGAGGAGATTGAGCAACTACGAGAGATGGCCCTCACCATTAATGCACATCTGCAAACTGTCCTCACCCGTTGTCAAATTACGCTCGTCGATTTCAAACTAGAGTTTGGCAAACTTGCCGATGGCACTCTCGTCTTAGCCGATGAGATCAGTCCCGATACCTGTCGCCTTTGGGATCGTCTTGAAGAAGATACTGAACGGCGTGTCTTGGATAAAGATCGTTTTCGGCAAGATCTCGGCCATGTTGAAGATGCTTACGAACAAGTTTTAACACGCATCCTCGATCAGGTATGACCGGAAATGAGACCCAACAAAGACAGATAAAACAAGACAAAATTAGTTGTAGAAAAGCCTGTAAAATAAAGGTTTTCTGATTATAATTTGTCTTCAATAAACTGTCTAAAAACGGTCTCAACTTGGCTGCCATCTATCTGGGTATCGGACGATGGCGAGGGTGAACGATGCGTTATTTGGTGTGTGGAGGTTGAAACGTGACTGTGGACAATTCTAAATGGTCTTCTCTAACGCTGTTATCAGTGGCTATGGCTCTGAGCCTGGGGGAAGCGGGGCTGGCGATGGACAGCCAACCGATGCAAAAATCTCTGGAGTCGACGCCTCCAGGGTCCTTGAAGCTAAAGGAAATTTCGTCGAATCCGCCGCCGGCGGCGATCGCCTCAGACGAGGCATTCCCTCAGGTGCAAGTCCCTCAGGCGCAAGTCCCTCAGGTGCAAGTCCCTCAGGAGTTAAGCGTGACGAGTCGATTAGAGGAGTCAGCGTCTGTAGCTGAGATGAATTTGGCTGACCTGGATCTCGATACCTGGTCCGTCGCCTCAGCCCCGGAAACCCTCGACGTACCGGAGTTAGATCATCTCGCCCCTGAAACAATAGACGAGACAGCAGACGAGACAGCAGACGAGACAGCAGACGAGACAGCAGCAACCGTCGAGATTCCTGAGATACCGGAACGATTTCAGACAGCAACACCCCAGCCGACGCCCGAGGATTCACCACGGCTGGCTCAAGAGACATCTGAACAACCTCAGGTCCTCGTCTCAGAAGTGTTAGTGCGACAAACCGATGGACGACCCCTGGACTTAGATCTGCAAAATGAGGTCTATGACAGCATCCGCACCCAACCGGGACGGACGACCACCAGTCGCCAACTGCAAGACGACGTGAATGCTATCTATGCAACCGGGTTTTTTGGCCGGGTTGAACCCCTGGCCGAAGAAACCCCTTTAGGGGTGCGAATTATTTTCGAGGTTTTACCGAACCCCACCCTGAACCGAGTTGCGGTGGAGAATAACCAAGTTCTCAGCCAAGAGCGCGTTGATGACATTTTCGGCGAGCAGTATGGGACGATTCTCAATTTGCGTGACTTCCAGGACGGGGTCGAAGCGGTGAATCGTTGGTATCAGACCAATGGCTATGTTCTGGCCCAAGTGCTAGACCCGCCGCCGCTCCCCGAAAGCGGTCCCGTGACCCCTCCCCCCGTCTCCCCCGATGGGGTGGTGACCCTGGATGTGGCCGAGGGGGTCATTGAGGAGATTGAAATTCGTTTTCTCAGTGAAGACGGTCAGGCGGTCGATGAAGAGGGACAAGCCATTGAGGGACGCACCCGACCCTTTATCGTCACCCGAGAAATGCGATCGCAGCCAGGAGATGTCTTCAACCGCGATCGCATCCAAAATGATTTACAGCGAGTTTTTAGCTTAGGGCTATTTGACGACATCAACCTCTCGGTGGAACCGGGAGAGAATCCTCGTCAAGCCGTGGTGGTGGTTAATGCGATTGAGGGCAGTTTTGGCTCTGTGGCCGCTGGGGGTGGCTTTAGTTCCGTCGGGGGGTTCTTTGGAACCGCTAGTTATCAAGAACAGAACTTTGGCGGTAATAACCAAACCCTCGGCGCCGAAGTGCAACTGGGAACCCGAGGGTTATTCTTTGATGTCAATTTTACCGATCCGTGGATTGGGGGCGACCCCTTCCGAACCGCTTATAACGTCAATCTATTCCGGCGGCGCTCAATTTCCTTGGTGTTTGACAGCGGTGAGGATCAGCCAGAAGTAGAATTACCCAATGGCGATCGCCCCCGCATCGACCGTCTCGGTGGCGGCGTGACCTTTACCCGTCCCCTCACCCGAGATGTCTTTGATAACCGACAAGCTTGGACCGCCTCGTTAGGCTTGCAAGTGCAAGAAGTGACCATTCGCGACTCCGACGGCGATCGCACTCCCCGCGATGAGCTGGGTAACTTGCTCTCAGCCAACGAAGATGGTACCGACTTTATGGCCAGCGTGCGCTTAGGGTTAGCTCGCGATCGCCGCAATAATGCCCTGGACCCCACACGGGGCGATCGGGTCAGTTTCAGTACCGAACAAGTCCTCCCCTTCGATGACAACGTCTCCTTTAACCGACTACGGGGCAGCTATAGCTACTATCTACCGGTGAATTTCCTGGATCTCGAAGGCTCCCAGGCCCTAGCCTTTAACGTGCAAGGCGGAACCATCATCGGGGATATGCCCCCCTATGAAGCCTTTGTCCTCGGGGGTGTGAACTCAGTGCGGGGGTACGCTGAAGGCGCTCTCGGGGCCGGTCGCTCCTTCCTGCAAGCCACCGCTGAATATCGCTTCCCCATCTTCTCCATTGTCGGCGGCGTGGCCTTCCTAGATGTGGGAACTGACCTGGGCACGGCTGGAGATGTCCCCGGAAACCCGGCTGACGTTCGAGATAAACCCGGAAACGGCTTAGGCTATGGCTTGGGTTTACGCATCCAATCCCCCATTGGCCCGATTCGGGTCGATTTTGCCATCAACGACGAGGGGGACAACCGCTTTCACTTCGGCATTGGTCAGCGATTCTAGGTCACTCTAAGTCACTCCTGAGTGTTCATCCCCTTTCAACGGCTCTCGTCTCATGTCTGTGTCTTCCTCGACCCCCATCTCCTCCCCCTGTGACTTAACTCAGGGGGGACGCACCCTGCGGCGATCGCTCCGGTGTCATGGCATTGGCCTCCATTCAGGCCAAGCGACCAACGTACAACTACATCCCCTCTCCCCAGGCCAGGGACGGCTCCTGCAACGACGGGATCTCCCCGGAAGCGCCCCCCTGACGCTCTCCCCCGAGGTCGTGCAGCCGAGTCCCCTCTGTACCCAACTGGCTCAAGGAGAGGTCAGCGCCCAAACCGTTGAGCATTTACTGGCCGCCTTAGCGGCCCGAGGCATTAGCGATGTCCTGATTGACCTCGACGGTCCCGAAGTGCCAATTCTCGATGGTTCTGCCCGAGATTGGATTGAGGCGATCGATGCCGTCGGGGTCACTCCCTGTTATTGCCGCGAGGCGGTTCCGACTCCCCTCCCTGAACCGATTTGGATTCAGGACGGAGAGGCCTTTGTGGCCGCCCTGCCGGCGCCTCAGCTGCGCTTGAGTTATGGCATTGACTTCGCCGCCGCCGCGATCGGTCAACAATGGCACACCTGGACTCCGGTGAGGGAGGACTTTGCCCAGGAGATTGCCCCAGCGCGTACCTTTGGACTAGCCCATGAGGTAGAATCTTTACGGAGCCGGGGACTCATTCGGGGTGGATGTTTAGACAATGCTCTCGTTTGTGACGGTGACCATTGGCTCAATCCTCCCTTGCGATTTGCAAATGAACCAGTGCGTCATAAAATCTTAGACTTAGTAGGAGATCTGAGCTTACTGGGTCCGATTCCAGTGGCTCATATTCTTGCTTATAAAGCGAGCCATCGCCTGCATGTTCGCTTAGCTCAATGCCTGCGATCGCGCGGGTACGCATAAGCCAGTTTTAGGGGATCCCGAGGGCAAGCCGCAGGCAGCGCCGAGCCGGATCTTCGTTAGCCGCAGTACTTGAAGCCAATTATGTCCACACTTATTGACGCCAACACGAACAACGCCCAACAGACGGAAACGGAACCGGTCTCAACCCCAGCCACCATGCTGAGTGTTGACGAGATTCATCGTCTCTTGCCCCACCGTTACCCCTTCGCTTTGGTCGATCGCATTATTGAATATATCCCGCAAAAACGGGCCGTGGGCATCAAAAATGTCACCGTGAATGAACCCCATTTTCAGGGCCATTTCCCCGGAAAACCGATTATGCCCGGAGTCTTGATTGTTGAGGCTATGGCTCAAGTGGGCGGGGTAGTCTTAACCCAAATGCACGAAATGGAGGAAGGCTTATTCACCTTCGCGGGGATTGATAATGTCCGCTTCCGTCGGCCTGTGGTCCCTGGAGATCAACTGGTGATGACCGTTGACCTCCTCTGGACGAAACGCCGGCGCTTCGGGAAAATGTATGGTCGCGCTGAAGTGGATGGACAGTTGGTGAGTGAAGGGGAACTCATGTTTTCTCTGATGGTGGAATAACGGATAGTGGACGAATAAGGGTCAACTCACGGATGCTCCCACACGGATACAACCGCGCCACTGGATGCGGAACAGGGATAACCGCCAACCCCTTGAGGCGGCAGTTTCCGCTCGCCAACCGATCAACTCAAGACATGATTCATCCAACTGCTGTCATTCATCCCCAGGCCCAACTTCACCCGAGTGTTCGTGTTGGGGCCTATGCCGTTATTGGCCAACAGGTCACGGTCGGACGAGATACCACCATTGAAGCCCATGTGGTCATTGATGGGGCAACGGCGATTGGTGAGCGCAATCATATTTTTCCCGGCGCTGCGATTGGCTTAGAACCCCAAGATCTTAAATATGAGGGGGCGGTCAGTGGGGTATCAATCGGCAATGATAACCGGATTCGGGAATATGTGACCATTAACCGCGCCACTCAGGGGGGGGAAATGACCCGCATTGGCGATAATAATTTGTTGATGGCCTATGTTCATGTGGCCCACAACTGCACGATTGGCAATGGGGTGGTGATTACCAATGCGGTGGAGTTAGCGGGTCATGTGTGTGTTGAGTCGAATGCTCGCATTGGCGGGGTGGTGGGGGTTCATCAGTTTGTCCATATCGGCGAGTTATCGATGGTAGGCGGTATGAGCCGGATTGACCGTGATGTTCCTCCCTATATGCTCGTTGAAGGCAATCCTAGCCGGGTGCGAGCGTTGAATCAGGTGGGCTTACAACGAGCGGGGTTGATGGATGTCGATGAGGGACAGGCGTTTCAGGCCTTGAAAAAGGCCTTTCGCCTCCTCTATCGCTCGGACTTGACCTTGGAGAGCGCTCTCGATCGCCTGGAGTTATTACCCGAAACTCCCCAGGTGCAGCATTTGCAGCATTTCTTACAGGCTTCCCGTCAACCGGGACGACGAGGCCCCATTAGTGGCCAGCGTCGCCATCGGGGTGAGTCCTCGTGAGTCAGCGCATTTTTGTCAGTACTGGGGAAGTCTCGGGGGATTTACAGGGGGCCTTGTTGGTTGAGGCCCTTTATCGGGTCAGCCGTCAGCAGGGAACGCCGTTGGAGATTGTGGCCTTGGGGGGCGATCGCATGGCGGCGGCGGGTGCGACGCTGCTGGCTCAAACCAGTGGGATTGGCTCGGTGGGCCTGTTGGAGTCTCTACCGTTTCTATTACCGACGCTATGGGTGCAACGACAAGCCCTCAAGGCGTTGCGATCGCACCCTCCGGATTTGGTGGTTCTGATTGATTATATGGGACCCAATCTGGGCTTGGGCAATGCCATTAAACGGGAGTTTCCCCAGGTTCCCATCGTCTACTATATTGCCCCTCAGACCTGGGTTTGGTCGCCGAGCGATCGCGATGCCTTGCGTTTGGTGTCTCTGTGCGATCGTCTCTTGGCCATTTTCCCCGAAGAAGCCCGCTATTTTCGCGAGCGCGGGGCTAATGTGACTTGGGTGGGCCATCCTCTGGTCGATCGCCTGGCCCAAGCTCCCGACCGCCACAGCGCCCGCGAGTCCTTAAACCTCGCCGATGACGACATCGTGATTGCCCTGTTACCGGCCTCGCGTCACCAAGAACTCAAATATCTGGTTCCTCCCATCTTTGCGGCGGCCCGAGAGCTTCAGGACAAATTGCCCCAAGCTCAGTTTTGGATTCCTCTATCCCTAGACATTTACCGGGATGCCTTACAACAGGCCCTCAATGCGGCGGGACTGCGAGCCGACATTACCGGCGATCGCCGCCTAGAGCGTCTAGCAGCCGCTGATTTAGCCATTAGTAAGTCGGGGACCGTTAACCTGGAACTGGCCCTGCTCAACGTGCCACAGATTGCCGTCTATGCCGTTCATCCCCTCACCGCTGGCTTTGCGCGTCGCGTTTTGGACTTTAAAATCGAGTTCATGTCGCCTCCCAACTTAGTCACCATGACGGCGATTATCCCTGAACTGATGCAAGAGGCGGTCACGTCGGACAACATTGTCCAAGAAGCCTTAAGTCTCCTGTTTGACCATCAGCGGCGAGACACCATGCAGCACCAGTATGCTCAGATGCGACAACAGATTGGTGAGGTGGGGGTCTGCGATCGCGCCGCTAGCGAAATTTTAGCCCTCCTGGGTGGCCCCTAGGGAACTTCCCCATGGCGCTCAAACCACTCGGGCTAATCTGGAAAAGCCCCTTAGCCTTATGTAGTGTAAAACAGGAGCAAACCCGTCAAGACCCCGACAACCGACAACCCTGACTCCGTATCAACGTTTTATGAAAGACTCAGCTCAAAAAAACCGTTCCCTTGGTCTCCTGGCCGGACTGGCTATTGTTCTGGTCCTCGGCGGCGCCACCGTTACCGTTCTTCAGCGAAGTGGCGTTGAGGAGATCCCCGATCCTCCCTCAGACATCTCAGAACCCGCCAACGGGGGCAATGTTGCCCAAACGACCATCCCAGAAATCTATCTGCTTCAGGATACTGGCACTGACTTTGAACTGTTGGCGATGCCGATTACCGTAGATGATACCAACAATGTCCTCAGCAGCAATGACCCTGAGCTGATGTTAACGGAAGCCTTCCGCCAACTGCTGGCCAGCTCCGAGTCTTCCCCGGCCTTAACCGCCATTCCCCCTGAGACGCAACTGAGAAACTTAGAAATCACCGACAGCGGCGTTCGGGTGGATCTCTCGGCGGAATTTACCCGTGGGGGTGGCTCCGCGTCCATGATCGGCCGGCTCGATCAAGTGGTGTACACGGCGACCAGTCTCGATCCTGATGCCGAGGTTTGGCTCTCGGTTGAGGGAGAACCCCTCGAACTCCTCGGCGGTGAAGGATTAGAAGTTCCCCAACCTGTGAGCCGGGACGATTTATAATCCGCCAACATTGGACACTTGAATATAGACAACAAAAACCCAGGCAATACAAGTATTGCCTGGGTTTTGCGTTTAGATAGCGTACTACTTCATCTGTCTATAGATGTCTATCGGCCGATGTAACCTGCTCGGCTACTGCATGACCACTTCCGGTTCCGTTTCCGGTTCCGCCGGAACATCAGGAACCCCATCGAGTTCCGTCGCTTGACCGCCATTAAGAGACGAGAGATCCAAATTGCCATAATAGGCATCGAAGATTAGCTGCTTGAGGTCAGTAATCAAGGGATAGCGAGGATTCGAGACCGTACATTGGTCATCAAAGGCGTGATCGGCCACTTGATCCACTTGAACCTTAAACTGAGCTTCATCGAGTTGAATCAGGTCTTTCATGGCGCTGGGAATGCCCACCTCTTGTTTGAGACGTTCCACCGCCTGAATCAGACGCACAATTTTCTCATCTTCCGTCTCACCGCCGAGTTGCAGATGATCGGCAATGCGAGCATAGCGCCATTTCGCATTGGGATACTTGTACTGGGAGAACGTGGCCTGTTTAAAGGGCGCATTGGTGGCGTTGTAGCGAATGATATGAGAAATCATCACCGCATTGGCCAAACCGTGGGGGATATGGAACGTGGCCCCGAGTTGGTGGGCGATGGAGTGACAAATGCCTAAGAAGCCGTTGGCAAAGGCCATCCCTGCCATGGTGGCGGCGTAGTGCATTTTCTCCCGCGCCTTGGGATTGGCGGCCCCTTGGTGGTAGGAGTCGGGGAGATACTTAAAGATCAGCCGAATCGCCTCTAAGGCTAAGCCGTTGGTGTATTCTGAGGCCAACACCGACACATAGGCTTCGAGGGCATGGGTTAGGGCATCCACGCCGCCGAACGCGGTGAGGCTTTTGGGCATATTCAACACCAACTCGGGATCGACGATCGCCATCGTGGGGGTGAGGGCGTAGTCGGCGAGGGGATACTTGATATCGTTGCGGCGATCGGTCACCACAGCGAAGGGGGTCACTTCCGAGCCGGTTCCTGAGGTGGTGGGAATCGCCACTAAGATGGCTTTCTCGCCCAATTCGGGCAAATCATAGACCCGTTTGCGGATATCCATAAAGCGCATGGATAAGCCTTCAAACTCGATTTCAGGATGCTCATACATCAACCACATGATTTTAGCGGCATCCATCGGCGACCCACCGCCGAGGGCAATGATGACATCGGGTTGAAAGTTGTTCATCATGGCTAAGCCCCGATTGACGGTTTCGAGGGAGGGATCGGGTTCAACCTCTGAGAACACGGTGTATTTCAGGCCAATGTCCTCTAAGACCGTTTCAACCGAAGCCGTCATCCCCAGGTCGTAGAGGGGTTTGTCGGTGACAATCAAGGCCCGTTGTTTGCCGGCGAGTTCCCGCAGGGCTACGGGTAGAGAGCCATATTTGAAATAGACTTTGGGGGGAATCCGGAACCACAACATATTCTCCCGCCGTTCGGCCACGGTTTTGACGTTGAGCAGGTGATGGGGTTCGACGTTTTCACTGATGGAGTTGCCCCCCCAGGTGCCGCAGCCGAGGGTGAGGGAGGGATCGAGGCGGAAGTTATAGAGGTCGCCGATCGCCCCTTGGGAGGAGGGAGTGTTGATGAGGACCCGCGCCGTCTGCATTTTGTCCTCGAATTGTTTGATATGGTCAAATTCCGAGGGTTTGATATAGAGAACGGCGGTATGTCCCCGTCCGCCAAATTCGACGAGGGCCTCGGCTTTATCGACGGCTTCGTCAAAGTCGCTGGCGCGATACATGGCCAGGACTGGGGAGAGTTTTTCGTAGGCGAAGGGTTCGTCGGTGCTGATGTCACTGACTTCGCTGATGAGAACGCGGGTGTTCTCGGGAATGGTGATGTCGGCTAACTCGGCGATGGTTTCGACGGATTGGCCGACAATGTTGGCGTTGAGTCGTCCGTTGTTGATGAGGAGTTTGCCGAGGCGATCGCCTTCCTCGGGGCTGACGAGATAGGCGCCGCGATCGATAAATTCTTGACGCACCTCGTCATAGACATCATCGAGAACGACAACGGACTGCTCACTGGCGCAAATCATGCCATTGTCGAAGGTTTTACTGAGCAAAATCGACGACACAGCCATTTTGATGTGAGCGCTGGAGTCGATCAGGGCGGGGGTATTGCCGGCACCGACCCCGAGGGAGGGATTACCCGAAGAATAGGCCGCTTTCACCATTCCGGGGCCGCCGGTGGCCAGGATCAGTTTGACATCCTGGTGCTGCATGAGCGCTTGGGAGAGAGGCACGGTTGGCTCGTCAATCCAGCCAATGATGTTTTCCGGTGCGCCGGCGGCGACGGCGGCATCCCGGACGATTTTGGCGGCTTCGATGGTACAGCGTTTGGCCCGAGGGTGAGGCGAAAAGATGATCGCGTTACGGGTTTTTAGGGTAATTAGGGCTTTGAAGATGGCCGTTGAGGTGGGATTTGTCGTCGGGACAATCCCAGCTAAAATACCAACGGGTTCGGCAATGCGTTGAATGCCAAAGGATTTATCTTCTTCGATAATGCCGCAGGTTTTCTCGGCTTTATACTTGTTGTAGATAATTTCTGAGGCAAAGTGGTTTTTGATCACTTTGTCCTCGGTGACACCCATGCCGGTTTCTTCGACGGCGAGCTTCGCTAAGGGAATGCGGGCCGCATTGGCAGCTAGGGCAGCTTTTTTGAAAATGACATCAACTTGCTCCTGGCTGAAGCTGGCATAGGCCTCTTGGGCGGCTTTGACGTTGGCGATATGGGCTTCGAGTTGTTCGAGGTTCGTGACAAGCTCAGTCATGATTGGCATTTCCTTAGTGAGCAACAAAATAAACAGTAGGGCCTCGACAGTGACTCAAGCTGAGATGGGATCACAGACTCGCTGATTCAACCTGATTCAAGCTGATAGGTTGGGCTGAGATGGTCCCCGATGCTTGAGAGTCCTTGTCAAGCGGGGAATTTTGGGTCAAATCAATTGAATTAATTGATTTGACTCAAGTCACTCGAGATTGAGTCACTGTTTTGAGGTGGCCAACTTGTTAAAACCTCGGCTTAATGTTAAGACCGAGTAATCTTAAAGGAGTCGAAAAATGTTTCGGCTTCGGGAAAGTCGAGATTACCGTCTTGTGCGCCGACTAACAGTTGATAGAGAACGGCCTCTTCAGTATCGGCGATCATCATCAGTTTAAAGCGAATTCCCTGGGAATTGCGCATGATAATAGAGCGCGCGGGAAGTCCCTCAATGTTAATACTTTCTTCGCTTTCAACTTCAGAGTTGGTGCTATTGGCGGCGTTATCTCGCCCACCATCGAGGCCTTGTTCGACGTCAAAGCTGGCCCCTTCGGGGAGGGGAATTTCGTTAGCACCGCTCATATAGGCTCGCCCTTGGCTCCCGTCTTCGTAAATTGCCATGTAGACTTCGATTTCCTGATTATTTTCGGTGATGGCCGTGTCGTTTTGTTCAAGGGGTTGTCGGGGAAATTTGATTTGATAGCGTCCATCGGGCGGTTCGTAGGTGAACCAGTCCTCGACGTTATCGGGAGGGGGGGCGCTATTGGGCGGGTTGGGTGGGTTCCCTGATGTGGGGGGAGTTTGAGCGGTGGGACTTTCCCCTGGTGTCTCCACAGCCTCTGAAGGGGTTGTTTCTTCGGTGGTTGTGTCCTCCCCGGCACAGCCAACCAGGGATAAGGGAACGGTTAGGGCCAGTAATAGGGCAAAAAGTTTCGATGTCATAGCGAGCCTATTGAGCTTTTGATGTCTATGGTAACGCGATTAGATTGACCACTCATCATTCAAAGGACTGATTTCAAGTTTTTCATAGAATTGCGATCGCGATGGTTCGCTAGGATGCAGAATCGAGAATCACTGCTGATTTAGGTCACTTGGGGCTATTTTTTTAGATTCTTTTAAGGTTTAAGAGGGGTAAAAATCAGCTCTCGGATCGTCTTGGCTGGGATAGGGCTAAGTTGAGGGGTCAAGATCTAGGGCGATGCCCCAACTTTCAAAGTCTTGTGCGTGGCGAATCAGTTGTTTTTGTAGTGTTCCGTTGAGCCAAAAAATGACGGGACAGGGAAAACGCTGGCGAAACATTTCCCGCATTTGGTTCAGGGATTCGAGGACGATGAGGGGTTGCTGTAGGCGATCGAGACCCAGGATCATCAGGGCCTGGGGGGGGTCGATGACCAGTTGCTGGGACATGATGGAGTAGGGATGGTCGCTATTGGGGGGAAGAACGATCTCTTGCAGGGGAACGGAGGTGATCTGATGCAGGTGTTGGATGAGGCGATCGCGCCGTGAGAGGGAGTCACAGCGGGCAAAAATCGGCTCAAATTGCCCCTGGCCAGACTCGATCGCCCAGGCCAACTGGTGCAAGGTATCGTCCGTCTCAGGGGTGAGTTGGCTGTCCAGGACAAGGGGCTGCATCCGTTTCATGATTCTGGTTAATCGCCCAGGTTGATCTTCATTGGGGTTTGTCGTTGGGTTTTCTCGATTGAACGGGAATTCTCGCCCACAGTTGCGGAACCCCCTTGGGTCATGCTGTAGTTGAGGGAGTCAGCAGTTGAGACAGTCATGAAACTGGTCGATGACCGGTTATGTCTCTTGGGAATCCATGATTTTCGCCTGGCCGGTCGAGCCGTTGCTCCCTCGAACCTGCCGTTAATCGTGAAGACAATCGTGAAAACAATCGTGAAAACAATCGTGAAAACATATAATGCCGTTGTCTCATAGCCAACGGTCAACTGTCAACGGTCAACGCTCAACGCTCAACGGTCAACGCTCAACGCTCGGCGGTCAACGCTCAACTGCTAGATCTGCGCGTCCTCTATTGCCCCGTACTGTCATGATTTTATCGTCCCGTTCATCTATGGAATCATCCTCGCAAACTCAAGCTGAATTCGATCTACTCGAAACGGTGTTATTTGGGGAGGATGTCACCTATCCCTGGAATCCCGGTGAATGTGAAGATCTCGATGAAACTCCGGCGTTTCGCGATCCCCTCAAGGTTGATGATTTGAATTTAGGCGATCGCTCGCCGGTTTTTTTTGCTCAACTCGACAGTTGTATGATTTACGCACAACTGTGTGAACGCTTTGGTACTCAAGTCCCGGCCCCTCTCCTCAAGCGCATCTGCGGACTGGCGAAGCAAATCAGCAGCCGAGATCTCTCCCGCCTCGATCAGCTGATCGCTTGTGTTCAGCCACTGCTTCCTCACTCGACGATGGAAGAGTTACAGGGGTTAGCTGGCCCCTTCGCGACTGGGATAGACGGTGAAACGCCGGATTATTCCGTGGGCCACCCTTGGGAGCAACTGTCAAGTTTGGACCAAGCTCGTCTGAGTTTGGCGATCGCCCACTTCACGCTACAACAGTTAATCGTTAAGATTTAAGGTTTAACGATAAGTTGGGTGGGCAATTGACCGCTCACCCGATACACATCACGGCATCTTCGCTTAAACCATCATGACTGAACTTCCTCCCCTAAACCGCGAAACGATCTGGGCGATCCTCAATAAAGAGTTGGACAATGAGACGGTTAACCGCCTAGTTTGGCATTATTTAGGCTATCGCTATGATCCACAGCAGCAACAGTGGAAGACCGAGCAAGTTGCTGAAGACTGGCGAGAGACCTATCCTGAACCCCCAGATTTTATTGAACATCGTCCTCCCAATGTGAAACTCACTCGTTCAATTCCCAAGCCCAATAAACAACTTCTCAAGGAAAAGTTAGGATTTAAAGGCTATAAAATTGGTGAGTTTTCACCCCTAGAAACTCGGCGAGCTACGATGGCGAACTGGCTGCTCAATTACATGGTAGAACACGAGATTGAGATCTAATCTCCCTCGTCTCCCTCGTCTCCCCCGTCTCTTTCTCGTTCCTTGGCTCTGCCAAGGAATGCCCAACGGGAGGCTCTGCCTCCCTCTCAGGCGGCAGAGCCGCCGAGAGTGCGTGTCACGGCTTCAGCCATGACACGAGGGAAACACGAGGGAAAGGGAGATGGTTACTGGTTCATCGCTACATTCATAGCGACATTAGTGATCCACATCGATTGATAGGGTTGCAAATGTAAATCCTGATAAATATCCGTGATTTCCTGGCCACTAATCAAATCACACCACGGATCAGTACAGACCAAATTCAACTCCGTTAACGGTAACTTTTTGGGGCGATCGCTCAAATTGTGAATCGAGAAAATACTCTGATCGCGATTGATACTTTGCCGCCAAAAGCCAAATAACGACTTCTTCAAAT
This sequence comes from Sodalinema sp., assembly GCF_046483825.1. NCBI lineage: Bacteria > Bacillati > Cyanobacteriota > Cyanophyceae > Oscillatoriales > Oscillatoriaceae > Sodalinema > Sodalinema sp. The sequence goes on along the minus strand of NZ_JAWOCL010000139.1, from coordinate 10,596 downwards.
GCAACGTATATTGAGTGGCATTGGGGTGAAACGCCGGTTGTTTGCGACGAATGCGAATTAAACGGCTCAGTTCTTGTAATACCTGAGCTTGCGGTGAGTGAGGATCATCGAGATAGGTCATTAACTCTGCCTCATCCCATTGGTGACGATTGATAGAACGCTTGCGTCCCGTTTGAGCCATTTTCTCGCGATCGTTCCCCGTGGCTAACAAACTATGAATATAAAAAGCCGGAATCCCCTCCAAGGACATCATAATCGTCTGGGAACAGAGAAAGCGTTGAATTTGCCATTCATCTTCCCCCTTCACGGTTCCTTTTAAGGCTTCAAACAAAGAGATATTAATCTCATAGGGACTCTCAGACCCATCGGCTTGTTGTCGCATACTAATTTCACCGCCAAAGCGTTTCATGGTGGCAATGAGTTGCTCATATTCTTCATCGGTGAGGAGTCCTTCCGTTGGCCGTAGGCCAATGCCATCATGGGAGGCGGTGAAGTTAAAATAAGCACAGCCGAGAGGTGCGGGAGGCATACTCATCATCCAGGTGCGTAAATGCTCTGATTTGCCCTGTAATAAGGCGTTGAGCAATAACGGTGGCAGGCTAAAGTTATAGATCATGTGAGCTTCGTTGCGGTTGCCGAAATAGCTCAGGTTTTCCCGGTTGGGAACATTGGTTTCGGTAATTAACGCCACCTGGGGATTGAGGGTTTGCAGGATTTCTCGCAAGACTTTAATTAAGGCATGAGTTTGCGGTAAATGAATGCAAGGGGTTCCTAATTGTTTCCAGAGATAGCCGATCGCATCGAGGCGAATATAACTGGCCCCGGCTTGCACGTAATAGAGAAGGATATCGACAAATTCGAGTAAGACCTCGGGATTGGCAAAATTGAGATCGACTTGATCCTCGCTGAAGGTGGCCCAGATATGTTTGTCGCCGCTGGGAGTGTCAACACGAACTAAGAGGGGACTGTTGCGAGGTCGGACGACTTGGGAGACATCGGTGTCTGCATCGACGCAGATGAAATAGTCACAACCGGGTTTTTGTCCCTGTTTGAACTGCTGAAACCACTCACTTTGACTGGAGGTGTGGTTGATGACGAGATCCACCATGAGGTTAAAGTCGTTGGCGATCGCCTTAATATCGTCCCAGGTCCCGAGTTCGGGGTTGATGGCTCGATAGTCAATCACCGCAAAGCCATCGTCGGAACTGTAGGGACAAAAGGGGAGGATATGAACGCCGGTGATGGTGTCTTTGAGGTAGTCATGGAGAAAACGACCGAGGGTGACGAGGGGTTTTTCTCCTTCGCGGCGGATGCTGTCGCCGTAGGTAATCAGGAGAATGTTATCTTGACTCCATTTTCCTAAATCTTCGTCGAGGGAGTCGGAGAGTAAGGGGGATAAGCGGTCATAAATGCGATCGAGGAGCGATTGAGCCGTCTCGTCGTCATAGACGGATTGTAAGAGGGGGAGGATGCGGCGGGTGAAGATCTTATAGGGACGGTTGACGGTGGAAAAGGATGGGATCGATGAATTCATAGGATGCAATCTTGAGAGAAGTGATGGGTTTAAGGATTTAGGGTACGGGGTTGGCGATCGCCAATTTGATGGTTTCGTTACCGCTTGGGGATCAAATTGGGGATCAAATTGCGGATCAAATTGCGGATCAAATTGGGAATCCAACGATCGCCAGCGATTGGTTATGTTATGAAAACTTGAAGTCTGTCGCCAAATCCGGCAAAGTTTCCGAAAATTTAGCGAAGGTTGGCGATCGCGTCAAGTTTTTTTTCTGGAGTTGGTACGCCAAACTCTCTCTAAGCTGGCTCTGACGTGGCGCTCAAGCTGCCCAAAACACAAAAAACGAGACGCACCTCAGGTACGTCTCGTTTAGCCACTAAACGGTCATTTTTGCCGGGAATGGCGGTTAGCTACGAGCAATCTCTTCTTCGAGTTCTAAGTCAAACAAAAGATGCAGGGTTTTCATGGCTCGACGGCGAGCATCAATATCCTGTTGAGCCCGCAGTTGTACCATGGGATCATGGAGGATTTTGTTGACGATGCCGCGAGTTAGGGCCTCAATCACTTCTTGATGCTTCTCGGCAAACTCAGCACCTAAGCGAGATAAAGCTTTTTCGAGTTCCTGTTCGCGGATGGTTTCAACTTTGCGACGCAGGCTGCTGATGGTGGGGACGGTTTCGAGCGATCGCCACCAAGACTCAAAGCTGGCCAACTCATCTTCGAGAAGCATTTCGGCTTCCATGGCCATTTGACGGCGACTTTCTTGGTTTTGGGCCACCACCGCTTTGAGATCATCGACGTTGAAGCATTGAACCTCCTCCAACTCGCTGACATTGGCGTGAACGTTGCGGGGAACAGCGATATCAAACAGCATTAAGCCGGGATGAGCCACGGCCCGCAAGTTGTCACAATGGAGGATGGGTTCGGTGGCGCCGGTTCCGGTAAACACCATATCCGAGTCAGCCACCGCCGCTAACATCTCATCCCAGGGACGAACGTTAATATTGGCGTCGGGGAACTTTCCGGCCAATTCCTCGGCCCGATGTTGGGAGCGATTCACTAGGGTTAGGCTGTTCGCGCCTTTGGCGATCGCGTGTTGCACCAGGAGTCGGGACATTTTCCCGGCCCCCATGACACAGAGGCGTTGGCTTCCTAGGTTGGGGACTTTCATCTGGGCCAACTCTACCGCCGCCGAACTAATGGAGACGGCGCCAGTGCCGATACTGGTTTCAGTGCGAACCCGTTTTCCGGCACTAATGGACTGTTTAAATAACTGATTTAACACCCGTCCCACCCCTTTATACTTCTGACTGAGTTTGTGGGTGGTTTTGACTTGCGCCAGGATTTGTCCTTCCCCGAGGACTAAACTTTCGAGTCCCGCACTGACGCGCAATAGGTGCATGACGGCGTCCTGGTGCAACAGGACAAACAAATAGGGACGTAATTGGGGGAGATAGATCCGGGAACGATCCGCTAGAAACTGGCTTACTTCTCGAACCGCAGGTTCGGTGTCTTTCGCAATGAAATAGATTTCGAGGCGGTTACAGGTACTCAGCAGAGCCACTTCTTCAATATTGGGATAGCTCGAAAGCTGGGCGATCGCGGCCTCGATTTGCGGTTCTGGGATACTCAGTTTTTCACGAATTTCGACTGGCGTTGTTTTGTGGCTTAGCCCAACAACAGCGATATTCATAATGATTTGGTAAGAGTTTGTTATCAGGGTCGGAGTCGGTTCGGAGGAGTTCCCCTATGGCTCAGTATAACGCGAAGGCGATCGCGCGAACCGGGGAACCCCTCTTTAACGAAGCGAAATAGCGCTCAATTGGCGTTCTATTTCAGTTGCAGACGGCGGGGTGCGTCGGTCATGTGAACAGTATCGACGAAGCGAGCCGTTTTGCTTTGGCTCGAAATGACCAAAGACTGAGTCCGAGCGCCACCGTGGAAGAAGCGTACCCCTTCCATCAGGGTTCCGGGGGTAATCCCACAAGCGGCGAACAGGACCGTTTCACCACAAGCGAGTTCATGAGCATCATAGACCTTATCGGGGTCATCAATGCCCATGCTAGCGAGACGTTCGAGGTTGCTTTCTTTGCTTTCACCAATCAGGCCCGTTTTCACCACAGCCGGGTCATAGATGAGTTGTCCTTGGAAGTGGCCTCCGAGACAGCGCATGGCGGCGGCGGAAATCACCCCTTCGGGTGCGGCGCCAATTCCCATCAGCGCGTGGATGTTGGTTCCGGCGAAGGCGCAGGAGATGGCGGCGGACACGTCACCATCACTAATCAGACGCACACGAGCGCCAGCCTGGCGGATTTCTTGAACCAAGTCTTTGTGACGGGGGCGATCCATGACCACGACCACCAATTCCTCGATGGTGCGATCCATGCAGTCGGCCAGGATGCGTAGGTTTTCCGTGGCTGATTTGCGGATGTCCACATGATTTTTGGCCACAGCGGGAGCGGCTAATTTTTTCATGTAGAAGTCGGGTGCGGCGAACAAACCGCCTTTTTCGGAAATGGCCAATACGGCCATGGACCCGTTTTGTCCATAGGCGACGAGGTTGGTTCCTTCGCAGGGATCAACGGCGATGTCGATTTCAACCAGTTCGTCGGGGTTACAAACTCGTTTTGCATCTTCTTGGGTACAAATGCCCACTTCTTCGCCAATGTAGAGCATGGGAGCGTCGTCCCGCTCTCCTTCTCCGATGACGATGCGACCGCGCATGTGGATTTTATTCATCCGTTCACGCATGGCTTCAACAGCCACTTGGTCGGCGGTGTTTTTTTCACCTTTTCCCATCCAATGAGCTGAGGCGATCGCCGCCTGCTCAACGACTTCAATAATTTCTAGCCCGAGGGTACTTTCCACGAATTCTATTCTCCCAAAAGATATTTATCGGTGAGTTCGATGGGATTTTATCCCGTTTTTTGTAAACGAACTCTTAACAGTTTGACCAGGACAAAGGCTGCGTATTTGACGACAGCAACTCTCCCTGAACATGAGAAGACGGCATTCTCCTATGGTCACCATCTCTGGCGGTTTACCACTCACTAGGAAATGCCACACCGGACAATCTTACGATATTTCCGGACCGTTCGCCGTCAAGCTGTCAGCAAAACTTTTTATCAGTTGAGTGAGCGAAACCCAGGAGAACGCGACTTGACAGGCTTGCAGTAAAGTTTCCCACAGATAGAAGTAACAATCAAGACAGCCCTCAATTTCCCCAATCACGCTCTAATCTCAAGCTCTAAGGCGAGGCCTGGGGGGGACGGTTAAGGGGCCAGGGAAGGGTGGCCTCGGTTCCGCGAAAGGGGGATCAGCGCTCGGGCCAGATTGTACAGGAACGGGGTGCGAACGGGGTGCGAAGGGGGAACGAACTGGGGGCCAATGGTGTTAAGTTTTGTGCATTGAGGAGTCTGGGCCGGCGATCGGCTTCGGGATAGATGGCCATGGGGGTGGTTTCCTCCGGATCAAGCGAGATCGACCCAGAAAGGGAAACGGTGGGAAACCCGACGACAATTGAGCCATTCTGGTTGAAAACCGATTAAGATATGCCAGACTGGTGTTCGATCTCCGGTCACGTCGCGGGGTCACTTGGGAATGACAAGTTTATTGATATCTTTCAAGATATTGTTTTCGTTGGATGGGCAAACTCAATCAGGTTCACCGCTATTCTCCAGGACTGTTCCTTGTCAGTACGACAGTCATTTTGATGGTTCCGTTGGCTCCCATCTGGGCCGTTGAGCGGGGGACGGACACGATCAATCCCGCCAGCGATCGCCTGGCCCAAGTTCGTCCGTCTCCAGAAGAGCCGTTTCCTGATTTGGAGTTCCCGGAACGACTCCCTCCCCCGGAAGAGCTTTTAGAACCCCGGCCCGACGGTGAGACGGATGAGCAACTCGATCGCCTTGAAGGAACCATTGAGGTGCGTGGTTATCGGGTTGAGGGAAGTACGCAGTTTAGCGCCGAGGACTTCGCGCCGCTGTTAGAGGCGTTTATCGGCGAGATGTCTTTTGCTCAGTTGTTGCAAGCTCGCTCGGCGGTAACGCAGTTTTATGTTGAGCAAGGCTATGTCACCTCGGGAGCGCTCCTTCCGCCACAAACGATTGAGGATGGGATTGTCACGATTCAGGTGATTGAAGGGGCCTTGGAGGATATCGTCGTCAGTGGCGATCGCCGTCTGAATCCCGATTACGTGCGATCGCGCCTCAATTTAGCGGCTGAGGCTCCTCTCAATATCAACGAACTCCTCGAAGCCTTACAACTCCTGCAACTCGATCCCCTGATTGAGAATCTCTCAGCGGAACTCTCCGCCAGTCCTCGGCCGGGATTCAATCTCCTCGAAGTCGAGATTACTGAAGCGCCCAGTTTTCGCCCCCTGTTGCGGCTCGATACGGGCCGCTCGCCGACGGTGGGAGCCTATCGAGGAACCGTGGAACTCGAAGAGCGCAACCTCACCGGCTGGGGCGATCGCGCCCGCATCAGTTATAGTCGCACCGAGGGGAGTGACGAACTCCAAGCCGCCTATCGCCTCCCCATCAACCCTCGCAATGGAACCCTGGAAACCTCGTTTCGGATTACAGGGAGCGAAATTATTGAATCTCCCTTCGATGAGTTGGATATTATCGCCGATTCCCGAGACTACGAACTCACCTATCGTCAACCGCTCCATCGCACCCCCACCGAGGAATTTTCCCTGGGGTTGACGTTCTCCCGTCGGGAAAGTGAAACCTCGTTATTAGAGGAACCCTTTGCGCTTTCAGTCGGGGCCAATGATGACGGGGAAACTCGCCTGTCGGTGTTGCGGTTTTTCCAAGAATGGACTCAGCGGGGATCTCGGGAAGTGTTCGCGGCGCGATCGCAGTTCAATTGGGGGATTCCCATTTTTAGCAATGACACCATCAACAGCCGTGAACCCGATGGTCGTTTCTTCAATTGGCGCGGACAAGCGCAATATCTACGGTTATTGGCCCCCAACGGAACCTCTCTGTTATTGCGCTCAGATCTGCAACTGTCGACGACCTCGATGGTTCCCCTAGAACGCTTTGGCTTAGGGGGAAACTTCAGTGTACGCGGCTATAGCCAAGACTTTCTCTTGGCTGATAGTGGCCTGTTCGCCTCGGCGGAACTGCGGTTTCCCATCTGGACGGCTGACGCTGGAGAGACGCGCCTAGAATTGCGTCCCTTTGTCGATGTGGGAACGGTTTGGAATCAAGGCGATGTGGATCTCGATACCAATACCCTGGCCTCGATCGGCTTGGGACTTCAGTTCGGCTTAGGCGATCGCCTCTCGGCTAAACTCGACTGGGGGATTCCCCTCGTCGATGTCGATGAACGGGATAACCGCGATGTCTTCGAGCGTCAGGAACTCTATTTTCAGCTCGAATGGCAGCCGTTTTAAGGAGAGTTACGCTAATCTAAGCCGATTTTACGAGAGTTTTCTCGCCAATCACCGCATAAAAGGGGTCAGATCCGGCGAATCCCATCATTTGTAGAACCGGGGGAACGTCGGAGGTTTTGATAATGACCTCGGGTTCGGCGAAACCCGGAACCGCTTGAAAATAGCGTTTCACTAATTGCACTCGACTGGCTTCGCTTCCCTCACGCCAGGCTTGGATGGCTTTTTGGTAGAACATCCGGTTGGAGAAGCTGACAATGGCGAGTCCGCCGGGTTTGAGGATGCGGTGGATTTCGGCGAAAACGTCCTCAGGATGTTGTAGATACTGAATGGAGACGGCGTTGAGAACTGCGTCAAACTCGTTATCCTCGTAGGGGAGTTGGTGATTATGGTTGAGGTTCTGGACGATGTAATGGTCTAACTGGGGGTTTTTCGCCAGTTCAGCCTCGTTCATCCCATGACCCTCGACATGAGTAAAGGGGATATCCTCGGGAAGATGGGATACCCAGCTACTCATGAGGTCGAGGATGCGGCTGTTGGCTTGCAGGCGATCGCGATACAATTGCGTCAGTTGGTCGATGAAGCTCTCATCGACATGGGTGACGAAGCGGGGCATTTCGTAGAATCGAGCATCATCGCTACTGTCGAGTTTGCTGCGATCGCGGTCTTGTAAAATTCCCATGGCCGTGAAGATTTAAGTCAGGTAGCAAGGATCAATTTGTTTATGATTCATTATAAGGAGTTCAGTCCATGAATTACATCCCTGTGGTTGCTCGCTTTTTTTTAGCGGTCATTTTTCTGCGAGCTGGCATTTCTAAAATCTTTGGCTTTGCCGGAGTTGCGACCATGATGGAGAACGCCGGACTACCCTTTCCCGAAGTGTTGCTAGTGGGAACAATTGTCTTTCAAATCTTGGGAAGTTTATCATTGATTTTGGGCTACAAGACTCGAATTGGAGTTATCTTACTCATTATTTTTATTGTCCCCACTAGCTTTATTTTTCATAATCCAACTGACCCGACAGAAACAACTAACTTCTTTAAAAATCTAGGGTTGTTAGGAGGGTTAATGATGACTCTCTATTCTGGTGCTGGTCCGGTGAGCATTGACGATCGCCTAGCAGGATATCGGTAGGAGAAGGCAATAGGCATAACCCACCCCTAACCCCTCCCAAGAGGGGATGGCAAGAGGCAAAATAGGTTAGGAGAAGGGAACAGGCATAACCCACCCCTAACCCCTCCCAAGAGGGGATGGCAAGAGGCAAACGGGGTAGGGTGCGTTCTGGCTCAACATCATTGTAAACTTTGAAATTGCTATTTAAACTTGCCAGAACGCACTATGGAATCGTTATTATCATAATTCAAGGAGTCACAAAAATCATGAAAATTGGCATTTTAGGAACCGGCTTAATGGGGCAACCCATGGCACTCAAACTACTAGAATCCAACTATGACATCATCGCCTATAACCGCACCACTGCCAAACTAGATCCCATTAAAGCCGCTGGGGGCGCGATCGCATCCTCTCCCGTCGAGGTTCTCCAAGAGGCGGATTGTCTCATCACCATGCTCACCAATGCCGAGGCCATTCGCGAAACCCTCCTCAGCGACGCAGCGAAAGCCAAATGGACGGGCAAAACCTTAATCCAAATGGCAACCATTGCCCCCAGTGAAAGTCAAACCCTACAACACGACATTGAAGCGGCGGGAGGCGCGTATCTCGAAGCCCCGGTGTTGGGAAGTATTCCCCAAGTCAAAACCGGCGAATTATTGGTCATGGTGGGGGCAACTCCGAGCTTGTTTGAGCAATGTTTGCCTGTTTTAAAAGTATTTGGCAAGGAGCCGGTTTTACTGGGCGAAGTGGGTAGTGGTTCCGCCGTGAAATTAGCCATGAATCAACTGATTGGCTCTCTCACAGCGGCGTTTGCTGGAAGTTTAGCCATGGTTCACCAGCAAGGAATTGACATTGAGGCGTTTATGGAAATTGTCCGCCAAAGTGCCTTGTATGCTCCCACCTTTGATAAGAAACTCTCGCGGATGATGGCGGGAAATTATGAGAATCCTAATTTCCCCAGTAAGCATTTATTGAAGGATATGAATCTGTTTAGCCGCGAAGCTGAAGCGATGGGAATTGATGCACAGTTGAGTCAGGCGGTGTCGCAAGTGGTGGAACAGGCGATCGCCCAAGGTTTGGCGGATTCTGACTATTCGGCGTTGTTTGAGGCGGTGAAAGGAGGTTAACCCATGACGGCGATCGCCCGGCCATTGTTGAACGGCCGCAATTCTCGATAGAATAACAAGACCACTACCGTCACACCTCACTAAGCTGATCTTGATTCGCGAAGAAACCCTCAATCTCCTGGAATGGCAACGGCTTTGCCAACATCTCTCCACCTTCGCCGCCACTAAAATCGGGGCGATCGCCGCTCGACAACTGGCCATCCCCGGCGATCGCCAACACAGCCAACAGCTTCTGCAACAAACCCAGGAAGCCTATGGGTTGGACATGAGTCCTCAAGATAGCTTGACATTTGGCGGCATTCGTGATATATGGGAACCCCTAGAACGGGCCGAGATTGGCGGGATGTTGCAGGGAGACGAACTCCTGAACATCGCCACCACCCTCTCCGGGGCGCGACAACTGCGGCGAGTCATTGATAACACTGAATTAGAGGTTCCGGTGTTACGAGCCTTGGTGTCGGAATTACGCACCTATCCCGACTTAGAACAAGAGATTCATCATTGTATCGACGAACGGGGAGACGTAGCCGATCGCGCCAGCCCCCAACTCGAAGGTATCCGACGCCAACTCAAACAGGTGCGCGATCGCATCTACCAAACCCTCAACCGCATCATTCAGCGTCAGGGAAGCGCCCTGCAAGAACATCTCATCACCAGTCGCGGCGATCGCTTTGTCTTGCCCGTCAAAGCGCCCCAAAAAGAGAAAATTCCAGGGATTGTTCATGACAGTTCCGCCACCGGGGCCACCCTCTATATCGAACCTCGGGCGATCGTCAACGAGAACAACAAACTACGAACCCTCCAGCGACAAGAGAAAAACGCCGAAGAAGTGGTGTTACGCAAACTCAGCCAAAGCATCGCCGAGGTGATTCCTGATTTAGAACGGTTGTTGGCGATCGTCACCCAACTGGATTTAGCCACAGCCCGCGCCCGCTATAGCATCTGGTTAAACGCCAACCCACCGCGATTTGTCGACGCGACGCAAGCCACGGAACTGCGCCAACTGCGTCATCCCCTCTTAGTTTGGCAAGAAAAGCATGAACAGGGAAATGCGGTGGTTCCCATTAACGTCTCCATGTCGCCGGATATCCGCGTTGTCACGATTACGGGGCCAAATACCGGGGGTAAAACCGTCACCTTGAAAACCCTCGGTTTAGCCATGTTGATGGCCAAAGTGGGCTTGTTTATTCCGGCGCGGGAACCGGTGGAACTGCCCTGGTTCTCGCAAGTGTTGGCGGATATCGGTGATGAACAGTCGATTGAACAAAGTTTATCCACGTTTTCCGGTCATATCCGCCGCATTAGTCGCATTTTAGAAGCGGTGGCTGAGGATGAAAATGCCCTGGTGTTGTTGGATGAAGTGGGCGCGGGAACCGATCCTTCTGAGGGGAGTGCGTTGGCGATCGCCCTGTTGCAATATCTGAGCGATCGCGCCCGGTTGACGG
>NZ_JAWOCL010000131.1:0-8710 GCF_046483825.1 Sodalinema sp. | reverse complement strand
CACCTCAGCCCCGCCCAAATTAGCACCTTCCTGCTGCGTCCCCACCAAGACCCGCATATCTTCACCATTCCCTGCGACCCCCCCGGCAACCCCCACATCACCGACCAAACCAACTTCAGAGAATGGCTCAAAACCTACAGCCAACTCTACCAAGAACAGCGTAAACGCAAACCCACAGACCTCCCCCACCCAACCTCTCCCTCCCCCCGGCGCGAACAACTGCCCCGACGCCTCAACCACCTCAAACAAATCCTCAAAATCCGCGAAATCGAGGATAAGCTAGACCCCAACGACTCCCTCATCCTCATCCCCCACCGCGACCTACATCTTTTACCACTCCATCACTTCTTTACCCCCAGCCTCTCCTCCCGGTCGTCCCGAGCCGTCTCCTACCGTCCTCATCTCAGCCTTTCTTGCCCGTCCCCACCCCCAAGCAGCAACCAGCCCCCCATCCTCATCGGCTCTCCCAGCAGCGAGCAACCCCTAGAATTCGCTCGCCTAGAAACACAGCTCATCCAGCAGCTTTATCCCCAAGCCCAACCCCTCAGCGAGGCCGCCGTGACGGCCGAGGCCTTCCGCCAACAGCTACAAACCCCCGCTCCCTTCTTCTATTTCAGCGGTCATGGAGAACATGACAGCACAACTCCCGAGCAATCCGCCCTCTACCTCGCCGAGGATGCCCCTTTCACCCTCACAGACTTGGACGGTCTCGACTCGGTTCGATTTCCCCTAGTCTGTCTCGCCGCCTGCGAAACGGGAATCAGCAACTGGGGAGAGTTTATCAATGAGTTTGTCGGCTTTCCCGCTGTCTTCTTAAACAAGGGAAGTGGCGCGGTTCTCAGCACTCTCTGGACGGTTAGCGAAGTCTCTAGCATGATTTTCATCATGGAATTTTTCCGCCATTACCAACAACAGCTCCAACCCACAGCGGCACTCCAGCACGCCCAAAGGCAGTTAAGATCCCTCACCTGGCGGGATTTGGCTCAGTGGTATCGTGACGCGGCTCAGAAGGGCCTCCCCTTTTCCTCGCGCCGCTGGCTACAAAGTTGCGATCGCAACATCCGCAAGGCTCCCCGGCAATATCCCCCCGAAGAGACTCCTTATCGTCATCCCTATCACTGGGCCGGCTTCATCCTTACCCAGTCAGGCCGCCCCCTTGCCGGGACTGAACCATGATCTCCCACCGTCCTAGCCCCGGACATTGCCCAACCCGTTAGGGCATGATAGATATAGATTTCCCCCAACTCACGCTCATGACGACTCCCAACTACCCCCTGACCGCGTTCCTTGCGGCTCTCGCAACCACTCCCCCCAACGAGACTCTCCCCCCAGTCAGCCCAGACTTACTAACAAATACCGATGAGGCTTTAGATCAGGCTAGCCGACAAAGCCAAGATATCCCCTTTTGGCAACGCTTTGATACCTTTCATGACCAACTTGTAGGGGGCTACACGGTCAAAGACCGCAATAAAATCATACGTCCCAAGGGGTCTTCTCAAGCGTCTGATGATGCGGCTCAGGTCGAAGATACAAATGTATCTCTCTCCGCTGAGGACACTCTCGGGGAGATTCTAAATCACCCCAATCCTCCCGAAAAAGCGCGGCAAGAGTTCCAAAACTCCAAACAAGATCCGTTAGATTGGGCTATGGGAATTACAGGATGGTTCATCTAATTTATCCCCATTTATTCTGTTTTAGTTACCATCGTTCCCCTGACGCAATTCCCCCAAGTTGGACGGACTGGAAACAGACCCATCCTGATCACGCTACCCACGCTAAATCCTACGAGTATGCGGGACAAGATTGGGATGCCATTTTTGAAGTGAAGTCCTTAGGAGACAGTCAGGGATTGTTGCTCTATGGGGCGGTGCGAGAGGAAGAAAAGCCACAGTCTATAGAGGTTTTGGCGCAACTCAAGCAACATTTTAGCGGTATCCAAGGCTCGATTGGTCAAACTTGGCTCGTGCTGAGTCGATGGCAACCCGACCATCCTGGAGAGGGTGATCGGCAAGGGTTAGACCAGGCATTTCAAGACATTGCTAAACTCTGGACTATTGAAAGTTGGGGAAACGAAGAAAAATTTTTAGGAAATGTTTTGCGATCAGCTGTTCTTCCGAATGGAGAATGGTTATGGGTTTGTTTGGCTGAAGATTCGCAAACGATGGAAGCGGTGAGCAATTTTTATTATGACTTACAGCGCCTTTTTTACTATCAGCATAAAATTCGCTGGAGTCATGAGCAAAGTTGTAAAATCAAGGAAATTTTAAGTCAAGAAACCTTCTTTCCTTTAACCCATGAAATCATCCCCGCCAGCCAAATTAAGCTAACGGAAGCGACTGCTCTCAAAGGGGATTTTTATGAACTGCGTCAGGTGTTGTATGACAATATGCAAAAGCTAGACCGACATACACGAGGACTGGAGGGGTTATCGCTGCAACTGCAAACCTTGAAAACGAATCTACGGGCCTATGAGAAGCGATCGCAACGGATTGAACAACGCTGTGCAAACTATCCGTTCAAAACCGATGTCCAGCATTGGTCTGATTTTGCCGGAAACCAAGCGGTTTATTATCAGGAACAGATACAGCAGGATATTGAGAGTTTAAGTCCAGGGTTACGGGTGCGGGAACAGCATATTAAGACGCTTCAGGTGCTGGTGGCGGCGGCCCAGGGGGAGCGCGATCGTAACATTGAAAACTTAGTCGGTGGAGCGGGTTTAGGGATTGGCGTTTCCTCTGCAGCGGCGGGCGCTTGGGCGGGACATACCTCAGGCCCGTGGCAGACGTTTAGTGTCAGTTTAGCGTTGGGCCTGCTGTTTGGTGTGGGAAGTTATCTGCTATTACGCCGCTACCGGACCTAGGGCGCACCGGGGTTCCCCTACTGATTATCCTGGCCTCTGGGGTTTCTATGCTCGTCTAAGTCAACCGCCCCCTGATGAGTTTACTCTTCCCCTCGGAAGCGTTCGAGCAACTCCTCGCGAGACAACTGCATCAACAGAGGAGTAAACTCCTCCGCCGGTAATTGCAAAACCGCATCAATCAGAGAGGTTAACTCATCATCCAGGGAACCAAAACGAACCTGCAACAGATTTTCCACCACGCGACGTTCACCCTGTTGCAGACCTTGTTGCAGACCTGTTAACTGAGCCGCTTCGAGTTGTTGGTCAAAAAGAGGAGATAAACGCATAATCAGTTCAGTATCCTCCCAATCCAGATTTTCCTGTGTTTGAAGGTCAGCTTTTAGGCGATTCAACAATACTAACGAACTCGCTCGGAGGGGATTGTCCGGAGGAAGCTGCTCAAGTTCCTCAATAGCTTCAGCTTGGACTCTGCCTCGCCCCAAAATTCTCAGCCATAGAGTCTCAGGATGACGAGGCAACTGGTGAATCACCACAAAGCAAGTCCGTAGCTGGGATGCCAAGTGATAAATTCCTTCACCCCACTCTTCTATATCTAGGGTAGCACCAAAGCCCATTAATAGGTTCTCAGAGGCAGTCGGCGTGAGAATCCATAAGTGGGGTTTGATGAAATTAAGCGAGGTTTGACGGTTTTGCTTAGCCTCCCGTCGCAATTGAGCTTCGATGATGAACAGTTTTAAGAGACAATCACGAACTTCATCTGCGGTTACCGGATTGCGATAGGGTTCAAAGACGGTCGGCACATTTAGGGTTCTCGCCAAAATCCCGAGAGGATCGGGCGAACGGCTCACCTCCGGATTTGGGGAAAACCACAAATCAACCTGTCTAACCTCTCCCGAAACCCGTCGGGAAGCTTGAATGGTTCCGTAGGGAGTGAGCAGTTCTTCTAGGTAATCCTTAGCAAACTGGTCATGGATAAAACGAGTCACGGGAAATCATGTTTGCTCTCGTGGACAACGGATGATTAACCATTTCCCAACGCCTTAGACCGCTCGGCGGCCGCTTGCACCGCTGAAATCAGGGCCGATCGCAGTCCCCGGGCCTCCAACTCCGCAATTCCCGCAATGGTCGTTCCTCCTGGACTGGTGACGCGATCCTTGAGTTCCCCAGGATGTAATCCCGTCTCACTGAGGAGTTGAGCCGTTCCTCGCAGGGTGGCGATCGCCAACTGTTGGGCCGTGGCCCGAGGTAACCCCGCCGCCACACCGCCATCACTGAGCGCCTCGATCATCAACGCCACATAGCCCGGTCCTGACCCCGATAACCCCGTTACCGCATCCATAAGCCGCTCTGGAACCTCAACCACCTCTCCCACGGCCCCCAGCAGCCGGCGAGCCACCGCTAAGCCCTCGTCCGTCACCGCCTGGCCAGGACTCAAGGCGGAAATGCCCGCACCGACCGTCGCGGGAGTATTGGGCATCACTCGCACCACAGGAGAACCGGGAAACGCCGCCTCTAACTTAGATAGGGGCGTTCCTGCCAAGATGGAAATAACTAAAGTTTTCGGGGAGAGGGTTCCGGGAGGAAGTTGCTCAGACACGGCCGCAAAAATTTGCGGCTTGATGGCCAAAAGAAGCGTCTCGGCCTCAGCCGCAATGGTGGCGTTATCACCGCTCACCTGCACCTGATAGGTTTGTGCTAGATACTCCCGACGCTGAGGCTTGGGTTCACTCACCCAAACCTCGTCAGGACGATACACCTGTTGAGCTAAGAGGCGGGAAAGGATGGCTTCGGCCATCATGCCACCGCCGATAATCGCAAGGGAAGAAGACAAGGGCTTAGAGAACTGTGAGGACGAACCGGAGATCTAGGATTGAGCCAGGCGACCGAAGTCAGGAACCCAACTGGGGGTTGAGCCGCTGCTACTGGCTTGTCCGGGATTAGTCGCACCCGGAGCTTGCAGATGGGGCTGCATGACATCGCGAACAACGCCCGACTGGGTACTAACTTGCACGCAACTGGGGGTAAACAGAAAAATGCTCTCGCCAATGCGTTCTTGATGACCATCGAGGGCGAAGGTTCCCCCAGCGATGAAGTCAACGGCTCGCTGAGCTTGATCCGGGTCCATCACCGTTAGGTTCAAGACGACGGATTTCCGTTCCCGTAAAGCTTGAATGGCTTGGGGCATCTCTTCAAAGGTGCGCGGTTCCATGACCACGACTTCGGAAATGCCATTTGCTGCGCCAGGTAATCCAATCACGTTACTCATTCCTGAATTCATACTTGAACCCCGCTGAGGAGGGGGAGGCGTTAAGCCGGAGGAACTGCTCAAGGGGGAGCGATCGCGCAAACGAGTTCCGGCATTCGTTACATCGGCGTTAGGAGCTGATGTAGGGCTTTCACTGGGATAGAGGGGCTGATAAGCGGGGCTATTGCCCTGCATGTCGTCATAGTCGTAATCATAATCAACCGGTTCGTCCGGATTGATGAAATCCCGTAGCTTTGAAAAGATATTGCTCATGGCGACTCCGGCTAAACATTCCGATATGGGCTCAGTGACCGGTTAAAGGATCTCACTGAAGGGATCTGTTAAGAAGAATCTTCGTGAATTTAACGGGATCAACACGCCCATCGGCAAAGATGATTCGCTCCCATTATAGGGTATTCATCGTGAACTACCGAACGCGCCCATCAAAGATTACAGCGTCGGCTTCCTACCCAACAGACCGCGAAACCGTAGATTTCTTGCGTCCTCTACTGTTTCGTCTTACATCTGGGCGATCGGCTTTACCCCGTGTCCCACAGGTAAGGGGCTGTCCCTGGAGATCTCCAAAGCGGGTTTATACGCCCCGTCAAAATCCGTAGTCCCTCATCTGGTGAGGTTAATTGCTGTATTAATGTCGCGATATTAATGTCGCGATCAGGCTTGGTTCCACAGCTTGAGCAAGTCCAGCTACGGATATCAAGAGGTCAACTCCCCACTTGATTGAGACAAACATGACAAGTTTTGGAACTCGGAAAGAATCGATCCACCTCTTGATAGATTTTTCCTTTTTGTTCATCCTTATACTTCAACATCGTACAGAATTGTCCCCATCCAACCGGGCGGATTGTCTTGGCTAGACCGTGATTCTTCACCATGTTTTTGACGGCCAAATCTTCAACCACAATAACTTGATTCTCGTCAACTATCCTAGGGGATAGTTTGTGGTGAAAATCTCCGCGACAACGGGAAATTTTATGATAAGCTTTAGCAACTTTCTGTCTGGCTTTGTTGCGATTCCTAGAGCCTTTTTGTTTCCGGGAAAGCTGTTGCTGTTTCCGCTTCAGATTTTTCTCATGTTTGGCTAACCATCTAGGATTGCCAAACTTAGAACCATCGCTAGCGATCGCAAAGTGAGTCAATCCTAAATCAATACCGATGGCGTTACCTTCCGTGCTTGGTTTAGGCTTCTCCTTCCCATCATCAACTAAGATTGACGTCTGGTATTGGTTGCAGCAATTTTTGGAGATAGTAACCGTTTTAACTTTTCCCTCAACAGGACGATGAATAACGGCCTTGACTTCACCGATTTTCGGTAATCTCAAGCAATTGTTTTGCACCTTAACGTTTTGAGGGTAATGGATTGATTGTTTATTATGCTTAGATTTAAAGCGAGGATAACCGGCCCTTCGCTCGAAAAAGTTGTTAAAGGCTACACCGAGATTAAGACAGACCTGTTGCAAGCATTGAGAATACGTCAATCCGAGCCATTCATATTCTTTCTTAAGTGCAGGTATTTGTTGTTTGAGGTCATATCCTGACAAGCCTTTGTCTGTGTCTTTGTAGGTTTTATTCATCAAGTCAAGACAAGAGTTGCAAAGCCAACGGCAATTGCCAAAGGATTGCTCAAGCAACTGTTTCTGTTGATTATTGGGATAGAGTCTTATCTTGACAGCCTTCAGCATTAGAGGGAATAAGAATCACGACAAATAATCCTATAGCAACAGTTGGTCTGAATCGTACAAACAATAGGGGATAAGAAGGCAAGAGGCATAACCCACCCCTAACCCCTCCCCAGAGGGGATGAGGTGGGTTCGCTTACGTCGGGCGATCGCCAAATAGAATCCGCCCTAAGCGAACCATCGTACTCCCGGCTTCAATGGCCAGGAGATAATCATCGGACATCCCCATCGAGAGTTCAGGGAACCTCAGATGCTTCCACGTCTCTTCTCGTAGGCGATCGCACCCTTGACGGGCCTCGATCAAGATCTCGCGACTCTCCTCGGTGGGTAAACCAAAGGGCAGAATTGTCATGATTCCCCGCACTTTCAGCGAAGATAGGCGATCGAGTTCCGGTAAATCCTGGTGGAACTCCGACCAATCCCAGCCAGATTTGTTGGCATCGGGGCGAAACTTGACTTGTAGGCAGAGATTGGGGCAAGGACTGCCTTTGTCCACCAGACGCTGGATTTCTCGGGCGAGTTTGAGGCGATCGACGGAATGAATCCACTGCATCCGTTCGAGCGCCAGTTTTGTCTTATTGGTTTGCAGGTGGCCAATAAAATGCCAGGTAATGTCCTCTAAATCCTCAAGTTCCTCTTGTTTGGCGATCGCCTCTTGGATACGACTTTCGCCAAAATCCCGAATCCCCGCCTGATACGCTTCTCGAATCGCACTAGCCGGTTTGGTTTTGGACACCGCCACCAAGCGCACAGACTCAGGAATCGTCGGACGAATTTGGGCTAGGCGATCGGCAATGGATAAATCCTCAAACGACATGAAAACGTTTTAATAACCTCCTGGGGCAATGAACACGACATTATAGACACTTAAAAATATACATCCAGAAACAATCAAACCCTTTCACAGTATTGATTGCGCTCAGACAAAATGTCCTATATGGTCTGACTTCTCTCAGAGCTAATCACCATCAATAATGGTCTCAAAACATCTGTTTTCGGATCTTTTGTAACTTCTCATGTTCCTGAGCCAGTCCCGTGCGACGCAACTGACGCAGACGATTTTCAATCACAGCCCGAGCATCAGCACGGGTTAGAGGTTCAAAAGCCAATCCCCGTTCCCCCGTCGTCACAATAAAAAATAAACGCTGAGCATACAAGGTTGTAAATAATTCTCGATCTTCTCCAATGGGACAGACACGAAAGAGCAAACCAAAGGTCGGATGATTGAGATAGGTTTCAGTGTTCATGGGGCGATTCAGAGCTACCATACTGGGTCTGAGGGACACCCCCAGAGCCACATCAGGTTAAAGACTTAAACATAGCAGGTCTTGGAAACCCCATCAATGGGGTCAGCGATCGATTGAGACTCCCCAGAGGGTAAACATGAAAAACGAGAGGTACAACGACCTCTCGCCCTGAACGTCTCGGGTTAAACACGCAACGTCGGTCAACCCTACTTCAAGCCGGTGTTCGTTCCGGGCTTACCAGTGGCCAATTCAACCTTGACGATTTTGCCGCCCATTTTCATGATCCGTTGTTGCTCACGGAACCAGTTGTCATAGGGAACCAGTTTTGTATAGTAGGTGTTTTGCAGCTCTCTCTGAGTGCGAATGCGGGTCTGACTCGGCACACAAGCCGTAACGCGAAACATACGCATGGGGGAAATTCTCCTGGCTAAGGGGTTAAAGGATTAGAAGTTTTAGGGATTTTTTTATTAGGGTTTCAGATGCTAAACCGACAGTCTGGGAGTCCAGAGTCAATACAGTTGGTGCAATGCTCCCCACGAGAGGAGGCTCCTCACAGGAGGCGGCACGCGGCCAAATTGCACTCACCCCGGATTTCCCAGACTGACGATCGCCGCTCGTCCACACAGTCACATTAACGTTTACATCAACGTCACTGTCAATG
>NZ_JAWOCL010000160.1:0-15812 GCF_046483825.1 Sodalinema sp. | reverse complement strand
CACAGCGGGAACCCAAAACGATGCGCTTGTTGGAGGAATTAGATATTCCCAGCGATCGCCTCCAAGATGCCCTCACTGAACTCGATGAACTGATCCGGGGTTGGGCCGATAAATTTCACCAAAAAGGCCGGGAACCGACGGTTCTGCAAATGGTCGTTGGACCGCGAGATGATAGCTTTATGGCTTAACAGGGAACAGGGAACAGGGAACAGGGAACACCGGAACAGGGAACAGGGAACAGGGAACAGGGAACAGGGAACAGGGAACAGGGAACAGGGAACAGGGAACAGGGAACAGGTGGGGGAGACTCTGAGTTGAGGACGGGCGATCGCTCGAAATTGGACAACCGCCCAAAACCTCGACACCAAACCTCTACACCTGTTTCATTACCATAATTATCCAAAATTGTCAATATAAAATCAACAATTATTAAGGTTTGATGCCTGCTAGACAGGTCTGCAAAACCTGCTGTAACGTCTCTAACTCATCACCGAGTGCCAGACGTTGGAGATAACCGGAGGCGATGAGGGGGTGCGATCGCGGATCACTGTCTTCTCCCTTGAGGGCCGCTGCGATCGCATCGGCGGTGCGGCCACTCCCGTCTAAGACAAAGGTGGTGCGCCGTTCCTCGACACTACAGCCGACATCTTGCCAAGTAATCTCCCCGCCATTGCTGACCATCGTACAACTCGGGAAGCCAGCCGCGATGACCGTAGCGAGTTTAGCCAGCCAGGGACTTTCGGCCCCCCAGGTGTCGCCTGGAACCAGAACAAAATGACTGTGGTGAGGTTCAAGTTCAGCGGCGTCTGGGGAGATAGGAGGGGTTCCGTCGGGTAGAATCACGGTCCCGATCGCACAAACTCCAATCAGAGGGAAGGTGGCGCCAATCTGCTCACGGGCCTGACCCATCAGCTGCATGACACCACAATCGGTTCCCCCATCGATGACGACCCCGTTGAGACGTTGCATCAGCGGGGCCAACACTTCGGTAAAGAACTGTTGTAACCGATCTAAGGCCTCGGGTTCCATTTTGCTGGCCCCGCCGACTAAGACCAAAACCGGCTGGCCCGTGGCAATTCCAAGCTGATAGGGAAGTTCTTGCAGATCTGACCATTGATCAATTTGACTTCCGGTGGCGGTGTGTTGATTCTTAAAGCAAAAGTGACTCAGTTTCACGAAATAAAGGGTCAAAGATAAAGGATAACCGCTGAAGATTCCCGGTTAGCCCCAAGAATCGACGCTGCTCCAGTGTATCTATTGGATTTATCTTTTGTCTGCCCGGTTGGCAACTCAGAATCATTCTCAACCTATCGGTCTCTCAGAAGTTTGTTAACATAAATTCATATTTTGAACGGTTATGGCGATCGCCCCGGACCCCGAGACTTCTATTCGGGACGTTCATCTGCGAAACATTCCCAGGGCGATCGCCCCTCTTAACATTTTCGTACCATTCCAGAGCAAGGACGGTTGTTTTGCAAGTTTTTCAATCCCTCGATCGCGCCCAAAAACGTAATCTCAGCCTGTTATTTGTCGGAGGTCTCTTCTTCTGGTCCAGCATGGCCTCACTGCTGCCGACACTGCCGCTTTACGTCCAAGATCTCGGGGGCAGCCAACAGCAAATTGGCTGGGTGATGGGGTCCTTTGCCATTGGCTTGCTACTGTCGCGTCCCACCCTGGGCCGTTGGGCCGACCACCACAGCCGAGTTTTAGTTTTGCGAGTGGGAACGATTGTCGTGGCGATCGCCCCCCTCGGCTACCTCCTGGCCGACTCCATCCCGGAACTGATGGCCTTGCGAATCTTCCACGGCATCAGCATTGCCGCCTTCACCACCGCCTACAGTGCCTTAATTGCCGATCTCTCCCCCGCCAACCAACGAGGAGAACTCATCGGCTATATGAGCTTGGTGACACCCCTAGGATTAGCCATTGGACCGGCTCTAGGAGGTTTCGTGCAACAGGGACTCGGGTATGTATCCCTATTTCTGATGACCGCTGGTTTAGGACTGGTGAGTCTTCTGTGTTCTGGGTTTCTCGATAACGCTCCCGCCCCCAACCGCCAGGACGCTCGCGCTCGGGCCGCCTCTGCCACCCCCTCCGAGGGATTCTGGACCATGTTAGCCAGTCCCCGCATTCAAGTTCCGGCCACGCTGATGTTGATTGTGGGCTTAATTTTCGGGACGATTACCACCTTTGTCCCTCTGTATATCCAAGAAACGGGGGTTAACTTTAACCCCGGCTTTTTCTATACCATGACGGCTATCTCCAGTTTCACCATGCGGTTACTCACGGGACGAGCCTCCGATCGCCTGGGACGGGGTCTATTTATCAGTGGCGCTCTGATTTGCTATTTCCTAGCAATGGTACTGTTATGGCAAGCCCAGACCCCGGCGATGTTTGCCCTGGCAGGACTCATTGAAGGGATGGCGGCCGGAACCATGCTGCCGACGACCATCGCCTTGATGAGCGATCGCTCTCAAAGCCAAGAACGAGGACGGGTCTTTTCCCTCTGTATCGGTGGTTTTGACCTCGGGATTGCCATCGCTGGCCCCCTTCTCGGAACCTTTGCCGAGTCCCTCGGTTACGCTCAGCTCTTTGCCATTGCCGCTATCTTATCGGCGATCGCCCTGCTATTATTTGTAACCCGCAACAGCAAGGATATCTCCCACTCTTTCCGCTTCGCCCTGGGACGAGAACGGGATATTTATGCCTTAGAGCGCGGGATTTAAGAGTCTGAAGCGTCTCAGCCTGCCCGGTCAGGATGGAGACTAGGGGTTGACATTATCTAATTTCTATGCTAGAGACCAGCGCCCGTCAACAAGTCCGCCTCCTGATTCTAGGACGGTTTCTTTCACAAATTGGTACAGGGTTCACCCTCTTCTACGCGCCAATTTTCTTCGTTAACCAGGTGGGAATCTCGGCGACGCTGGTGGGAACGGCTCTCGGTGCGGCTTCCATTATCGGCATTGTGGGGCGAGTTCTCAGTGGCTCTTTGTGCGATTCGCCTCGCTTTGGCCGCAAACGAACCTTGCTGTTATCGGCGGTCTCCTCCGGGTTAGGATCGTTGATGCTGGCCAATACCCAAGACTTTTCCACCCTACTGCTGGGCAGTTTACTCAATGGATTGGGGCTAGGTCTCTATTGGCCCGCCGCCGAAACCATTGTGGCCGATCTCACCGAGCCAGAACAGCGGCGAGAAACCTATGCAATTAACCGTCTCGCCGATAGCCTTGGGCTAGAATTTGGCATTGTGTTGGGGGGTGCTTGGGTGGAATGGACCGATGACTATCGTCTCTTGTTTATCATTGACGCTATCTCCTATGTGGTCTTTTTTCTGCTGCTGGCGATCGCCCTCAAAGAAACCGTCTCCGAGACCTTACATCGGGATAACCCCATTAAAACCTGGTTGCGGGCTTTAGGCGATCGCACCCTCTTGGTCTACGCCGCCGCCAACATCCTCTTTACCACCTACATTTCTCAAAACCACACCGCCCTACCGGTGTATCTCAGTAACTTCGTTCCCGGAACCGAAGGCGGCGGCTTTCCGGCTAGAATTGTCAGTGGCTTATTTGCTTGGCATATTGCGGTGTCCGTGGTGCTGCAATTGCCCGTCGCCCGTTGGTTGAATCGCTTTAACCATGCTCAGGCCTTGATGATCTCCGGCGGGATCTGGGCGCTGAGTTTTGTGAGTGTTTGGGTGATTGGTGTCAGCAGTAATCCTCTGATTTGGGCAATTGTCGCCTTGGGGGTGATGGCGATCGCCACGATCTCCTATACCCCGTCCGCCTCGGCCCTGGTGGTGGAGTTGGCCCCTGAAGAGATGCGAGGGGTGTATCTGTCGATAAACTCGCTGTGTTGGGCCATTGGCTATGCGATCGGGCCACCCCTCGGAGGCGCCGCCCTCGATCGCTCCCAAACGGTCGCCAACAGCTTCTGGCTGGTCCTCGCGGCGAGTGTGGCCCTGATGATACCAATTCTGAAACAACTCGAACGTCGTCTTAACCGTCGTCTTGAGGCGCAAGGGCGATCGCAGACTCGCCCGATTACGGAGGATTCCCAGTCGTGAACGACCGCTAATCCCCATCTAATCCCCAGAATGGTCAATCAGGATAGTCAATATCCGTTTTTCTGAGGCGTTCTCAGGCGACGAGACGCGCAGATGGAACTTGAAACCCATAGTCTAGTCAAGTACCGATAGGATGAGGACCGCCCAAATCGGTGCATCGACGCTTAGGGTTGAGGCGTTCCCCGTTTCCTGCATCCCCCACACAGAAACGCCGACCGCCAGCTTTTGATTCCGAAGGACAGCCGATTGTCCCGGAATGGGTGTGCTCGAAGTTGAACCCCTTGAGGGAGCATCTACCATGACCAACCCAATCGCTCAACCTTCGTAATGGTTGGGAGATTTGGGCTTGATGTTGTTTCAGTAATCTCGGTGATGGTTAGCCCAGTAGCGCCCGAAAGTTCCATGACAGATTCCCTTGTGCAATGGTTAGTCGAACAATTGCAAACCGGTACTCGCGCCAGCCCCAAACATTGCCAAACCGTCGCTGAACGGATTGCGGAGGAAGTGACGCGAACTTGTGAACAAAGTCAACGCATTCAACGTTCAGGTGATGTTCTCGGCTGGGGTTATCATTTAGCACAACATCGTCTGCAACAAGTTCTACAGTATTATCGGCGCGGCTCCGAAGGGGGACGGTTAGATTTACATAGTACCCTCAGCGCCATTGTCTATCGTTATATCACCCCCCCAACCGTGCAGTCGAGTTATGGGGCGCGGTTGCAACTGATTGAGGATTTTTTGCAGGGGTTTTACGTCGAAACCCTGAACGCTTTGCGTCGTGAGGCGCAACTTCCACCGACGTACTCACCGCGATCGCTCCTGGAATTAGCCGAATATCTGGCGTTTACCGAACGCTATGGGAAACGGCGCATTCATCTCAATCGAGGACGCAGTCAGCAGTTAGTGATTTTACGCGCCCAGACCTTTGCACAGCAACAACCTTTGGAATACTCCGTTGACTTACAACAGGCCAGTGATGGAAAGCCGAATGAAGGGGGGAGCAGCTGGGGGGAAGCGTCGCTGGCTCAAGTCCGCGATCGCATGGTAGACCGCGCCCAAGATCCCACCGATGATTTATTGCGCAATCGCATTATCGAGGAGCTGATCACATACCTCGATGAGAATGATCAAAGTGCGTGTGCAGACTACTTTGTTTTGCGGCTACAGGACTTGCCAACCGGGGAGATTGAAGCCATCCTAGGGTTAGACCCCCGCCAGCGAGATTATTTACAACAACGGTTTAAGTACCATCTGATCCGATTTGCGCTGTCCCACCGCTGGGAGTTGGTTCATCAATGGCTCGATGCGGATCTCGATCGCAATCTGGGGATGACGACGGTGGAATGGGAGACCTTCCTCGACACCTGTCAACCGGCTGAGTTGAGCTTACTTGAAGGGAAACGTCGGGGCGATGATGATCAAGACTTAGCTCAACAGTTGGGAATCAGTCTCTCTCAACTCCAGCGACGTTGGTTTACGCTCCTCAAGCGGGCCTGGGACTATCGCAATGATTGATATGAGTCAAACCCAATGGGTGACAAAAATCTCGGTCAGGGGGGAAAATCGAGCCAAGTGTTCATACAGGCCTCTAAATAAAAGGCCTCGCACTGAGATCTCTAAGCTAGACCGCGCCATCAGGAACCGGACGGACCAACGTCCGGAGAAGGGAAGTCAACGAATGAATAATGATAGGAACCAATGGAGTCAGGAGGAGGAGCGGTTAGCAGAACGCTTCCTCGCCTGGCTTTTACAAGAGGTCATCCAGGACAATAAACCTGACGCGGGAGCGGGTGTCGAACCCCATCGCTCCCAATCTAGGTTTCTGGACTTTGACGCGATACCAATAGGAGAGGAATCCACCGTGCAGAACCGTTTTCAGGCGCTTTTGAAGCGTCGCATTCAACAAGAACTCGAACAGAACTTACCGCTGTTCCCCTGGGAAACCGGCGAGGTTTTGGAATACGCCAATGATCCCGTTGACGAGGAAGCTGATTCGAGAGTTCCCACGTATGTCTGGTTACCGCAACTCGAACAGCTACGGCTCCCGGTTACCATCTCGGAAGACACCTTCGCGCAACTGTTAGTCCGCTGTCAGCAGTTGTTACGAACCTCGCTACGTCAAGGAGAACGCTTAGTGGCGGCGGTGGAAGGCCTTTTCCCCGATCGCACTGAGGAGTTAAATATCTGGACGGAGCGTTTGTTGGTGTGGTCCACCAGCCGCAGCGGTGAGACGCTGATTGAGCCGTCTGAGGGGGAATTTCCCAGCAGTTATGAGGGTGCGACTCCCACTCAGCAGATGCTGTTGTCGCTGTTGGCGGCGAAGGAAATTGTCGAATCCTTATCGTTGCACGTCTCGGCCAGTCGTCCGAGCGATCGCCGTCAATGGCTCACGGCTCAAGGACTTTTGCAACTTGAGGCCCGGTTCCAGACTGAGGATGACGCTTCTCAATTGCGAGTCTGTTGTCAACTTCCCGATGGGGGTCGCGTTCAGTTACGCGGTGAGGGAGCCATGAACACCGCACAACGCTCAACTCCCGGTCACATCACTGTTGAACTGGCGGATATTCAAGTCAATCACACCTATACCCTCGAAGTCCATCTCGATACATCCGGGCAATCTCCCCTTGTGTTTTCCATTTGTCCAACGCTCTAATTCCTAGAGGGTTTAGACAAATCGATTAGGACGAATAAACCCTGCTGTTTTCTAGCACAGTGGCAACTTCACGGTTTCTGGTTGTCATAGTTGAACTGTCTATTTTTTGTCCTGTAGGGCGGGATATCCTAACGTCTGAGCCAGCCGTTAAAGGTAAAGCGGCTATCCTCAAATTTGTTGGAGGAACAGCGAACCGGCATCACTTCATGTTGACAACGGCTGTTGAAGAACACGAGCCGATTGTTGCGGGGAGTGATGGTTTTGAAGTGGTTGCGATCGCGTAGGCGACCGTCACTGGCATTGGTTTCATATAACCGCAGTTCTCCCCCCGAAAACTGCGCGGGTTCCCGGTGGACATAGTAGACATAGGTCAGTTCGCGGGTGACGGTTTCTGGACTCCCTGAGTCGTTATGAACCTTGTAATAGCAGCCATCTCCATGAACCGTCAGTTGCATCTCCACTTGAGTCACCGGGAAGGGAGAATGCTGAAGGGGAGTCCAAACTTGTGGCAACACCACGAGGATTTGATGTTTGAGCCGGTGATAAAACTGGGGGAAATGGGTGGCGTAGAGAATCGAGGACTGGCGGTAGTTATCGGCTTTACTGGTGGTGCTAGACGGAACCAAGTCTTGGCGTTGATTCAGGGCAATGTCTAGGGCCTGACGATTCTCCTCGGGGCTTAAAAAATCGTCGAGACAGACCACTGCATCGAGTTCCTGGGAACTCGATGCGGGGACTGTTTCTTGGGCCAGGGTTCCGATTGTGGCGAGGGAGCGGCTCATGTGGCTCAGGGAAGACAATTCGGGAAGGTTCTGTGTTGTCTGAGCCAGGGTCAATATATCTAGGGCAATTTTGGCACGCTCCGACGGTGCTAGGCTACTATCGTTGAGTAAGGCTTCTAGGGTGGTGAGAGACTGTTCGATTAGGGTGTGAAACCGACGGTCGAGATTGAGGTTCGGGGCGGTTTCCCGGTTGGGAGAACTCGACGGTGGGGTGGCGGTCATAAGCGGTGCTTGGAACGATCAGCAGGGAAAAGGAGAGGGTAAACGCTCTCGGTTTACCCTCTCCCTAATGTAGTTCTTTTTGGCCGATGGGTTGCGATCGCGCCGCCTCTGGGCTAATGATCGCTCAACCGTCATGAAATCGCTGGAAAAATGGCTGAGTTGGGAGTGGAGTAGATGCACCTGGACGTCAGTAAACCAGTTGTGGTGACAATTTTGGCAGCTAAACTGATGAACGGTTCTGAGCGATTAATGGTGACGACGACGCAATGTTTTCAGGGTAGCACCGATGCCGACCAAGCCGAGCAGGGCCATGGGTTCGGGAACTTCCCGAGATTCGGGAGTCGGTGCGGGGGTGGGTAGGGGAGTTGGCACAACCGTGGGAACCGGTGTCGGCTCTGACGTGGGTTCGGGTTCGGGTTCGATGATCTCGTTAGAGGTTTCCCCTCGTAATTTGCTGCTCCCTTCACGGTTATCGCCAACGCTCATCAGACGCACACCGAACATACTCTCGGTAAAGAGGTCTAAGGAGAGGTCTTGGCTGTCATGTTCGAGGAGAAAGGAGGTACCTTGAATATCATAGTTGGCAATCCCTTGTTGACCAATGTCAAAGCCCATCGTGTACTGAGAGGCTTTTTTACCGCCACCATTGAGGCCATTCCCACCACCAAACCCAAAATCGGTTGTCCCCCCGCTATCGATTCTAAAGTCATCGGACCCGATGCTGTAGAAGTTGGCTGCATCGATGTCGTCAAAGGGGTTGCTGGCGGCGGTTGCACTTAAGCCGCTGAGGAGAGATTCATCGTTGATATTCAGGAATAGCCCTCGCAGGTCAGCCATGTTGACGCTGGTATCGACTCTGAAGTCAAATTGAATGCCACCACCGACTTGCGTGAGCGAGTAGTCAACTTTGGTGTCATCCTGTTCGTAGTTATAGAGAGAACCACTCAGGCTGAAGGCGTGAGCGGGAGACGCTGCGATCGCCATTGCCGAGGGAACAAGAAAACTGAGACCGACTGTCAAGATTTTATTCATGTTTGTCCTAGATTAAATTTGAGCAACACCACTCCTATCTCTAATATAAGCGAACTCTGGGGGCAGTTTTAGGAAGTTTCTGTAAAGTTGTCGGGCAGTTATGTGAAATTTTGATGGGACTGGCTTCTCCTAACCGGGAAAATTCTCCTGAATTTAGGCCGACTGGGGAATACCACAGGGTCAATTGGACGAAATTCGGCGTATACGGTTCCCCGCCCTAATCCTTAATCAGTACAAATACTATAAAGTTTTCTAGCATTGGTGAGTTAGATCACCAAAAACCTCCGTGTATTTGATGAGGTAGCATGTGGCGAATCCTTTGTGGCACAGTAGTCAGTAGCCCCCGAGTGATTTCGACTCTCTGAGGGCAAATCCTGTTCCCTGATTCCCCCGAGACCTGCTATGTCTGCTTCTGATTCCCGACGTTGGACTGATGTCCCCCTGATAGGTCGCGTCGGGGAGTTTTGGCGATCGCTCCCCCCTCCAGTTGCTGAAGAGTCGGTGACGTTACGGGTGCTGGTGCAATTGCTGGTGATTGTGGGGATTGTGGCCACGGATGTGGCGGCGGGAACCCTGATTAGCCTCTGGGCGGTTCCGTTGAGTATCATTGGCGCAAGCTGGAGTTGGCTGCGTCGCCGCGATCGCAATATGGTTCTAAAGTTTGTTTTGGCGATCGCCCTGATTGTGACGTTGGTGGTCTTTCTCAACAACCTCGTGACCACGCTCAACGATACGCGGGTTATTCTAGCAGAACTGCTGATTCAGGTGCAAGTCCTGCATACCTTCGATTTACCCCGACGCAAGGATTTAGGCTATTCGATGGTCATCGCCTTGATTCTGATTGGGGTGGCGGGAACCATTAGCCAAACCATGGCCTTTGCACCGTTTCTGGTCTTGTTTCTGCTGTTGGCGATTCCCACCTTGATCTATGATTATCGCTCTCGTTTGGGGTTGGGCGATCGCGCCTCAGGCCAGCCTCAAACCTCGGTCATCCGGAGTTTGCGCCAGTCATTTCCCTGGAAAGCCAGCCTAACTCTCAGCTTACTGGTGCTGAGTTTAGGGTTAGTGCTATTTGCGGCGATTCCTCGGGTTCCGGGATATCAGTTACGCTCGTTTCCCGTTAGTAGTACCATTGACTTTCGCGGTGACTTCGATGGCCGTAATATCGTCAGTCCCAACGCTCAAGGAGATGGGAGTGACTTAGATGGAGATGGCTCTGGAGAAGCCGCTGACGGTCCCGGAGAGGTGGATGAGACTTTCTATTCTGGGTTTGCGGAGAGTATGAACCAAAACTTGCGGGGGTCGATGACGCCTCAGGTGGTGATGCGGGTGCGATCGCAGGCCCCCGGATTTTGGCGAGTGATTGCCTTTGACGAGTATACCGGACAGGGTTGGCGCGTCTCCAGAAACGACGATGTGCGGGAGGTTCGCCGTTCATCTTGGAGTTTCCGCTTTGACTTACCCTTTATGGGACCGCGCAGTTACACCCAGGAGGTGATTCAAACCTATAGCATTGTCGCCGATTTTCCGGGACTGATTCCGGTTCTGGACCAACCCCGCTATCTCTATTTTCCCACAGAGGATGTGGCCATTGGTCCAGAAGGGTCGTTGCGTTCCCCCGTTCCCCTGTCGGATGGGTTGACCTATAGTGTGGTGTCTCATGTCTCCTTGCGCGATCGCACTCGCTTAGGAGAAGCCGCCACCACCTATCGCGACGCCATCTCCGAGGTCTATCTACAAGTTCCCGAGGAGATTAACGAGCGATTACGGGACTATAGCGAATCGGTCTTAGCCAACGCCGTCAACCCGCTAGACAACCCCTATGAGATATCTCTGTATCTGGCCCAACATCTCAAACAGACCTATGATATTCCTCAAGACCCCTTTGGCTTAGCCTTTCTCGATGAAGGGGAAGACTTGGCCCTCAACTTTCTTTTCCGCTGCGAGGAGTCCCCCAATCCAGCGGCTTGTACTCCCGGCGGCTATCCCGACCATTTCTCGACGGTGTTAACTCTCCTATTGCGTTCCCTGGGGATTCCCGCGCGACTGGCGACCGGATTCGGGCCGGGGGACTTCAACCCCTTTACCGGCTTATACGAGGTCAAGAATACCCATGCGTTCGCCTTAACGGAAGTGTATTTCCCCAGTCATGGTTGGTTCGCCTTT
Organism: Sodalinema sp.; assembly: GCF_046483825.1. Lineage (NCBI taxonomy): Bacteria > Bacillati > Cyanobacteriota > Cyanophyceae > Oscillatoriales > Oscillatoriaceae > Sodalinema > Sodalinema sp. The sequence continues at coordinate 4,894 of NZ_JAWOCL010000160.1, read as the reverse complement.
GACCCCATTCCTGGCCATGAGGTGATTCCCCCCTCCGTGAGTGAATATGAACCCTTTGGGGTATTACGACAATTTTGGGATTGGATTGCAGGTTGGCTTCCCTCTCCGGTGACGGGGTTTATTAACGGCCTGTTCGTGATGCTGGGCCGGGGGATTGATTGGTTCTTAGCGCGATTCGCTCAGGGATGGCTGGGGGTATTAAGTGGTTTGTTAACTCTGGTTCTGTTTAGCTTTGCCGGATGGCTGAGTTGGCAGGGATGGCGGGAGTGGAAACGCCGCCGTTGGCTGTCGAAGTTGGCGGCGATGGAGCGGTTATATCAGCAGATGTTGCAGCAGTTGGCGGCTGATGGCTGTCCGAAACATCCGGCTCAAACCCCTTTGGAGTTTGCGCGTCAGGTGGGCGATCGCTATCCTCCCGAAGTGCATAGCATAGTATCTCAAATTTGTCAAGCCTATGTGGGTTGGCGTTATGGGAAGGAGTCGGTTCCAGTTGAGGAGTTACGCCAGCAATGGCAGACGGTGCAGCGTCGAGACTGGCGGCGCAAGTTGGCGACGTTAAGGGGACGTTAATTCGGGTAGGGGCGAAAAATCTTTCGCCCCTATTTATCTCCTGAGGGAGAACCCTGGGGGGATGTTGTGAGAGAACACCAGCAACAGCCGACTTGCGAGTCGTCAGAGAAGGGGTTTTCGCCGTCTTTTCCCCCTCGGCGATGTTGCCAATGATAGAGGACTAAAATGAGACTTAAGCTAAAGCCGAGATAGCTATCAATGTAAAGTCCCACGACATTGGAGATGAGACATTCTAAGAGTTCAAGGAAAGATGGGTTGGAGAGGGTGTTTTGGGGTTTCATGATGTCGCCTTAAGCCGGGATACCTCTATCCAAAACCAGGCTAAAAATTATTGTAAATGGCTATAAAATTGCAATCAATATAAAGTTAATCGGTTGAAATTTTGGGATATAAATTTAAATAAAATTTCGGTTTATTCCCCTCGTGTCATGGCTGAAGCCGTGACACGGACCCTGGGCGGCTCTGCCGCCTATACTCGGGAAGCCGAGCCGCTCCAAGGGCATGACTTGGCCCGAGCTAAATCACAAGGGAAGGCAAACAAACGGGAGTCTTCGCCCTGAACTCTCAAGACTTATATTAAAGGTAATTAAAGTCAATCAAAGCAAATAAAAACAAATAATACATCCAGCTTGTAACATTTTTTAATAACATAAATCAAATCCCCAGACCAATTACCATATAGAGCTTGTAGCCATTTAGGCTCGAACCAAAAAGCCAAAAAATAAAGCCAATTTTGCAAGGCTTGTGCTACCTTGAAAATAAACAAACCTGCGGCAGCTCATCCCCAACCTGAAGCCGTCAGCACCAGCCACGACGAGAGGTGAAACCATGTTCAACCCCAATCCCTCCTCCTTCCAGGAACAGTTCTTACATCACCTCAGCGAAACCGTGATGTGGAACAGCCGCAGCGAACCCCAAAGCTGGTGTTTTTGGTGGCGTTTCCATCCCCAAAATCGACATCAGACGAACAGCGACGTCGCCAAACAGATTCGTCAGTCCCTAAACCAAGGCTTTCACACCCGTAATATGCCCGCCACCCTAGCGGCGGTTATCGGGAAAGTCCAAGAGACATTCGCCGCTGAAATGGCCGCCGATGGAGTGAACGGGCAAGACTTGAAACGGGAACGAGGCTGGAGTCCGAAAACTCCCGAAGACCGTTATCCTTGGCAAGTGATTTATGACTGGTTCTGGACTTGTAAATTTCCCCGTGAGGGTTGGAGTTGGGCGACGAAATTGGCCGGTTGTGGGGTGAAAGAGTTGCAGATGAAACCCCTCAATTCCAGCGAATTTCGTCGGAAACTGGATTTGGGGGACATTCCCAGCCGCGAGACGAGTCTCGAAGCGAAAGAACCCTATTATTTAGAGGTGACTTTACCCGAAAGTGGCTATTTACTGTTGCTTAATTGCAGTCAAGACTCGTCGAGAGAGAATCCGATGACCCGGATTTGTCTGTCTCCCTCCCAAGCCTTTCAGCCGAACCCCCGCTGTCAGGCTCATCAACCTCTCCATATCCCCGATAACGAGGGGTTGGTCTCGTCGTTAAGGTTTACGGAGGTGGGGGAGGAGTATTTTTTGGCCATTGTCACGGAAACTCCCCTGGCCTTGTCTTGGGTTCGTCCTGATGGTGAACCGAGGGATATTGAGGTGGATGAACAACGGTTAGGGGAGATTTTTCGGGAACTGGGTAAACAGTGGCAAGGAAAGTTGTTTTATAAACGCTTTCAGGTGCAGGAGGGGTGAGGGAAAGGACGGCTGGGGCGAACTCGGAGATATCCTGTTTTGTTGGACGTTGAGGTGAAAGTCAGCAGATGTTTGAGACAAGTTTTGAGGAAATTCAACGGTTGCGTCGCCAGTCACTGATGGCTTATGAGACGGGTGACTATGCGCGGGGGGTTCACTTGGCTGAACAAGCCTGTCATCTGGGGAAATCTGCCTTTGGAACTCATCATTCTGAGTATGCCACTTTATTAAACAATTTGGCGTTACTGTACTGGAAGATGGGGCGGTGGGGGGAGGCGGAACCCCTTTACCGCCAAGCGATGGAGATTCGCAAACAGCAGTTGGGAGACGGTCATCCTGACTATGCCACGAGTTTAAACGATTTGGCGTCACTGTACCTAGCAACCAATCGCCCCAACGCCGCCTTGGAACTCATGCAAGATGCCATCACCATTCAAAATCGGGTGCTGGGCGAGGTATTCGCCATCAGCAGTGACCGACAACGGTTAGCCTATCTGGAACAAAGCTATTGGCAATTAGAAGTCTTCCTCTCCCTCGTACAGCAACATTTCTCCCATGACCCCAACGTCACACAAGCGGCCCTGGATGTCCTGTTGCAACGCAAGGGCCTAGCCACCGAAGCGGGACTGGTGTTGCGAACCTCCATCCTTTCCCAACGCTACCGTCACCTGGCCCCCCAATATGAAGAGTACCGAGAACTGATTCGTCAACAGGCCTATCTACAATTTCAGGCCCCCCCTCAGTTACAGGACAAACTCCCGCAACAGTTGCAGGCGTTACGGCAAAAACAGGAGGCCCTAGAACAAGTCCTCGGTCGGCAAATCCCGGAAATGAACCTGGAACAGCAGTTAAAACAAGCCAATTGCCAAGCCATCGCCGCCAACCTCCCCCCCGGTTCAAGTCTGGTTGAGTTTGTCCAATATCACCCCTACAATTTCTCGGCGATACCGGGAGAACCGTCCTGGTCATCGCCCCGTTATCTCGCCTTTATCCTAACCGCTGGTCAACCCGAGGCGGTGGAGATGCTGGATTTGGGGGAGGTGGCCCCGATTGATGAGGACTGTCGCCGGTTCCGCCGTTGGGCTTCTGGGGAACATTCTAAATCTTCCCCTGATAGTCGGGTGGCGGCTTTAGATATCCCAGAAACCGCTCAGGATACCCCGAGTTATGACTATCCGGAGGTGGGCAAACATCTCTATCAACGTCTCATTCAACCCTTAACCCCCTATCTCTCCCCGCAACAGGTTCTCTATCTTTGCCCGGATGGGGAATTGACGACTCTCCCCTTTAGCTTGCTCTCTAGGGATGGCATTCAGGAGTTGATGGGGGAGTTTGAGTTGCGCTATCTCAATGTGGGGCGGGATATTTTGCGCCTGACGGTGAAAATTCCCGTGCAGTTGAGCCAGCCGTTGGTGATTGCCAATCCGGATTTTAATTTGGGTCTCCATCTCCCTCAGGAGGAATCCCTTGTTGCAGCCGCCTCTCCCCAGGGACGCCAATTCCGCCTGCGTCTCCCCCGAGAGGTCATCCTCGCCACTCTGGTTAGTCTTGGGTTTTTCGGGGTTTTGCTGCTGTTGGCTCTGTTTCCTGAATGGGTTGGGGGACTGTTGTTGCTGGGGATTCTGCTGCTTCCTGTTGTGCTTCCCCGATGGTTGGAGTTGTCGGACTCTGCCAATCCAGGGGTTTCCTCGGCGGTGGGGTCGTCGGGAATTCGGGCCGATGACTTCAACTCGGGTCCATCTTTGGCGGATAGGGCCAAGATGGCTGTGAATTTGGGGTCTCTACGTCGGGAGTTGGGGAGTCAGGAGAAATTACCCTTCTCCCCGCTTCCGGGAACTCAGTTGGAGGGGGAACGGGTGGCTCAATTTTTGGGGGTGGCGGCTTATCTGGACGGCCAGGCGGTCAAGTCGTTGCTCTCTCAATGTCGCTCGCCCAAAGTGCTGCATCTGGCGACCCACGGTTATTTCCTTGGGCTGACGTCCCAGGAGTCTCCGACGGCTGAGACAGCCTCGGAGATGGCCTGGGGGGGGAAGTTGGCTTCGGGACTGGACCCCCTGACTCGCTCGGGTTTGGCCTTGGCAGGGGCGAATACGGCCTTGGTCTCGCCGGGGGAGTTACCCGTTGAGGCGGAGGAAGGTCTGCTGACGGCTCAGGGGACGATGGGGTTGGATTTGACGGGAACCTGGTTAGTGGTGTTGTCGGCTTGTGATACGGCGTTGGGGGGAAAGTCGATTGGTGAGGGGGTGATGGGGTTGCGCCGTTCTTTCATTTTGGCGGGTGCGGAAACGGTGGTGATGAGTTTATGGTCGGTCCCGGATGTGCCAACGGCGATTTTGATGAACCGATTCTACGAGAATTTGTTTGAACGGGGTCTCCCCCGGACGAAGGGGTTGGAGGAGGCTCAGGCCTATTTACGGGGTTTGCGGGTGGGGCAGATTCGTCAAACTTGGTTGACGGACAAGGTCATCGCTCGGGTGGGGGTGATTTCTTATAAGAGCGGTCAATGGCTTAAGGAGTTGTCGGGAAAACCGGATGATTGGAGGCCTTTTGTGTCTCCAGAGTTCTGGGCGGCGTTTGTTTGTAT
>NZ_JAWOCL010000177.1:0-9359 GCF_046483825.1 Sodalinema sp. | reverse complement strand
GACTCTTGTGAGAGCAAGGCTTCGAGATCTTCGAGTTCTTGGGCTAAATCCGTATCGAGATCGTCGTCGTCTCCGCCGAGATCTTCGAGATCATCGGCGTCATCGAATCTTAGGGGGGCGGGGCTAGGTTGCGCCCTCGGGGAGTCGGGGGCCGCTTCGTCGTCGTCACTGTCCTGGGAGGGGTCATCGGTGGGAGGGGCGATCGCCTCGTCGGGATGCTCATCAAACTGGGGGGTTTCTCCCTGATAAACGGCTGAGCCAATGGCGAATAGGGTTTGTTGGAATTGGTGCAGGCGTTGGCGGATGTCTTCAACGTTGGGGTTACTTTCGTCGAGGGCTTCTTGCAAGCGATGGGCTTTTTCGGTGACTTCGAGTTTCAGGCGATCGCTGACTAAGTCGGCGTTATGTTTGAGGGTATCTTCGTAGTTATAGAACAGGGCATCGGCTTGGTTGCGTAGTTCGGCTAGGTTCCGTTGCCATTCGTCTTGATCGGCGAACTGTTCGGCTTCAAGGCGCATCTGTTCAATTTCTTCGGCACTTAAGCCGCCGGTATTGGTAATCTGGATGCTCTGAGCGCGGCCGGTGCCTTTGTCGCGAGCGGAAATGTTGAGAATGCCGTTGGCATCGATTTCAAAGCTGACTTCAATTTGAGGAATCCCTCGCGGCGCGGGGGGAATCCCCATGAGAATGAATTTACCCAAGCTTTTGTTGTCTCGGGCCATGGCCCGTTCCCCTTGTAGGGCATGGACTTCGACGGAGGTCTGGCCGTCGGTGGCTGTGGAGAACATTTGTGATTTGCTGGTGGGGAGGGTGGTGTTGCGTTCGATGATTTTGGTGAACACTTCTCCCAAGGTTTCAATGCCCAGCGATAGGGGGGTCACGTCTAGCAATAGGACATCTTGAACTTCGCCGCCAAGGACGCCGGCTTGGATGGCGGCTCCGGTGGCGACGGCTTCGTCGGGGTTGACGGAGTAGTCGGGTTGTTTGCCGGCGAAGAAGTCACTGATGGCCCGCTGTACGGCTGGAGTCCGGGTTGAGCCACCGATGAGAATCAGGCGGTCAATTTCCTCGGTGTTCATATTGGCGTCTTCGAGGGCTTGACTAACCGGCTCAATTGTGCTATCGATAAGCGGTTTGACGAGTTCTTCAAATTGACGGCGGCTTAGGCGAACGTCAATATGTTTGGGGCCGGTTTCATCGGCGGTGATGAATGGCAGGTTGATATGAGTTTCTGTGGTGGAGGACAGTTCGATTTTGGCTTTTTCGGCGGCTTCTCGCAGCCGCTGCATGGCCATTTTGTCGGTGGATAGGTCGAGGCCTTCGGCTTCTCGGAAGTTATCGACGAGCCAAGAGACAATTTCACTGTCGAAGTCATCGCCGCCGAGGTGGTTGTTGCCGGCGGTGGCTTTGACTTCAAAAATGCCGTCGCCGAGTTGCAGGATTGAGACATCGAAGGTTCCGCCACCGAGGTCGAAGACTAAGATGGTCAGTTCTTCGTCATGGCGATCGAGGCCGTAGGCCAAGGCGGCGGCCGTTGGCTCGTTAATAATTCGTAACACTTCGAGGCCGGCGATGGTTCCGGCATCTTTGGTGGCTTGCCGTTGTCCGTCGGTGAAGTAGGCCGGAACGGTAATCACGGCTTGGTAGATGGGTTCTCCGAGATAGGATTCGGCATCTTGTTTAAGTTTTTGCAGAATGGTGGCCGAGATTTCTTGGGGGGTGTGGTTGCGATCGCGGATTTTGACATCCACGGTGTTATCCCGCCCTGGGATGCAGTTGTAGGGAACCCGAGAGCGTTCCATCTCGGTATCATCCCAACGCCGGCCAATGAAGCGTTTAATACTGTAAATCGTATTTTCGGCATTGGTGACCGCCTGGCGTTTTGCCAGTTGGCCAATGAGGCGATCGCCTGATTTTGTGAACCCAACCATGCTCGGGGTTGTGCGTCCGCCTTCCGAATTCGGAATGACGACGGGTTTACCGCCTTCTAAGACAGCAACACAACTATTTGTGGTCCCGAGGTCAATACCAATAACTTTTCCCATAACCCATATTCGGGATGTGACGTGAACACCCTAGCGCTTCCCACAACGGTCAACGCCAGGGTTAGACTTCTGTTGCGGTGCGCTCCGTTAGGAGTCAGAGGTCTCGGTGTCCGATTCTCCTGAGCTTACCACGGGTTCCGGGGCCGTTGCCACCTTCACCATGGCATGACGCAAGACGCGATCGCCGATGGTGTAGCCGCGCATCAATTCTTCGGTCACGGTTCCATCGGGATAGGCATCGGTGGCTTCGCGCATGACGGCATCATGGAGATTGGGGTCAAATTCCTCTCCTTCGGGACGCATCGGCGCCACTCCGAGGCGTTTGAGGCAATCCACCATTTGTTTGTAAACGCTTTGGTAACTCTTATGGATATTGGTTTCACCTTCGGTTTGCGGTTTAATCTGAGTCCGCGCCCGTTCAAAGTTATCCACCACTGGGAGCAGTTCTTTGAGGGTGGTACATTTGGCTTGTTCTTCGAGTTCTGCTTTTTCTCTCTGGGTTCGTTTGCGGTAGTTATCAAAGTCGGCGGTTAAGCGAGCATATTGCAGGTTAAGCTCTTCGAGTTGAGCTTGAGCTTGCTCGGCGGTGTTTTTCAACGTCGACATTGCCGCTTCGAGAGGTTCCGATACTTGGGCGGCGGCGGCTTCGGCTTCAATCACCGTCGGATCGATCGCCTCATCATCAGCAGACTCAGCATCATCGACCGTCGATTCCCCTGCCGTTTCTTCAACTGGAGCCTCCTCAACGGTTACGGCTTCAGGAACGGTGTCAGCAGTGCTATCCACAGGGGTCTCTTCGGCATCTACATTAGGTTTGCTGGTCTCCTGTTGGAACTGCTTGTCTTCGTCCATGTCTGACTTTCCCCTTACAAGTTTCTAGTACAGGCGCTCCGGGTCAAGGGCGCTCGCAAATCACACGATACACCACAATGCCTGGGTCTTGGCGGCCATTTTTGGCAAAATCGGGCCATTCCCACCGAAGCACCTAAGTTGAGATTTAACAGATTTAACGTCTATTTAAAATCCTAGGCCATTTTAACGTTCTGTGTTGTCTATGGGGCCAGGTTGCTGGGTTGGGGCGATCGCCAGCGGAGGCTTAACGCGATTGAGCGCCGTTGCCTGGCCACGGCAACCCGTCGAGTGAGCTACACTGATCGAAGTAGTTGCCCTCGCCGGAGTTGCCCTCGCCACTGTCTCGACGACGCAACTGTCGATTTTCCTCACCTGCTCGTGTAATACGCCATGACTAACTTCTCTTCTAGTGCCCCCAAAGCTCGGCGTGCCTTGGTGGTTCAGACGAACTTCTCACCCTTCGGAAATAAACTCATCCAAGCGGGTCACGTCAGCCCGGATCAGATGAGTCAGGCGCAAGAAGATAGCCGCCTGTCCGGTCGTACGTTGATCGAGGCGATCGAGAGCATCACCGGCAAACAACTTCCTCCTGAGTTAATCCGCCAGTACAAAAAGCAACAACTGTTTGAGTTGAAAATTCTCTACGGGGTTGAGGCCTTTGATCCCGAAGTCACTGAGTTACCGCCGGGACAGATTAATAAACTCCTAGAATTTGTCTCGGTTGATAGTTGTCGTCGCTATCGCTTTGTACCGCTACAGATCCAAGATGGGTCTGTGATTGTGGCGATGGTCGATCCGGATAACTTGGAGGCTCAAGATGACCTCAAGCGAATGCTGCGATCGAAAAACTATGGTTTGCAACGGCAAGCGATTACACCTGATGACTATCAATCCCTGATCTCGCTCTATTTGGACGAACAGGTTAAGAAGGAAGCTGAAAGCCAAAAACGAGAGCAAGCTGAGAAAAATGCCATCAGCGTTGAGGACTTCGCCCAATTGGCGGGGGAGGATGATGACCTCGAAGAAGCCCCCCCAGAAGCGGCTGATTTAGAAGAAGAGGCCGATGCTGAGGATAAAAGTGTCATCGCCTTGGTGAATAAGATTCTGCGGAAGGCCCTGACGGATGATGTGTCGGATATTCACGTTGAGCCACAAGAGGAGTTCCTGCGGATTCGGATGCGTAAGGATGGGGTGCTGCATGAGCCGTTTCCGCGCCTGCCGAAACTGATTATCCCGGCGCTGACGTCTCGTTTCAAGATTATTTCGGATATGGACATCGCCGAACGCCGTCAAGCTCAGGATGGACGGATTAGGCGGATGTTCCAGGGACGGGCGGTGGATTTCCGAGTTAATGCCTTACCCACCCGCTATGGTGAGAAGATCGTGCTGCGGATTCTGGATAACTCCTCGACTCAGCTAGGCTTGGATAAACTCATCTCCGATCCCGATACCCTGGAAAAAGTGCGGGAGGTAGCGAGTCGTCCTTTTGGTTTGATTTTGGTGACGGGGCCGACGGGGTCAGGTAAATCGACGACGCTTTATTCGATTCTGGCTGAGCGCAATGATCCCGGAGTCAATATTAGTACGGCGGAAGACCCGATTGAGTATGCTCTCGATGGGATTAGTCAATGTCAGGTGATTCGGGAGAAAAACCTGACGTTCGCCAATATCCTGCGGGCGTTTCTGCGGCAAGACCCGGATATTATTCTGGTGGGTGAGACGCGAGATAAGGAAACGGCAAAAACGGCAATTGAGGCGGCGTTGACGGGTCACTTGGTCTTAACGACGCTACACACGAATGATGCGGCTGGGGCGATCGCCCGTCTCGATGAGATGGGGGTTGAACCGTTTATGATTTCTGGGTCGCTGTTGGGGGTGTTGGCGCAACGTCTGATGCGACGGGTTTGTTCGGAATGTCGGCTTCCTTATACTCCTGAGCGCGAGGAGTTGGCCCGCTATGGGATGACGGCGTCGACGGATGTCGAGGCCACCTTCTATAAGGCCAATACGATCCCGTCGGGCGATCGCCAAGAGTTACAAGAGCGCGGTGAGCTTTGTCCAAAATGCAGCGGTGTTGGTTATAAAGGACGTGTCGGGGTCTATGAGTTTCTGCAAACGACGGAAGAACTGGCGCTGTTGATCAACGAAAATGCCCCCACGGAACGGATTAAGGAGAAGGCGGTCGAACAAGGGATGACGACCCTTTTGGCCTACAGTCTTGATCTGGTGAAGCAGGGACATACGACTTTTGAGGAAGTCGATCGCGTGACCTTCACGGACTCAGGGTTGGAAGCGGAACTCAAGGCGAAACGCAAGAGTTCTCTCACCTGTAGCAACTGTGGGGCGGGGTTAGATCCCGAATGGATGGATTGTCCGTACTGTATGACCCCCCGTTTCCAGGACTAAACTGGCAACTGTACGCCGTTAAAGGAGCAAAGGAACTGTTATGGATTACATGATTGAAGATGTGATGGAGTCCTTGATTGAACAAGGTGGCTCTGATATGCACATCCAGGCCGGGGCGCCGATCTTTTTTCGCATTAGTGGTAAACTCACCGCTCAGCCCCAATTTGGGGAGTCGTTGGCCCCGGATCAATGTCAACGGCTGATTTTCAGTATGCTCAATAACAACCAACGTAAGGATCTTGAGCAAAACTGGGAATTGGACTGCGCCTATGGGGTGAAGGGTTTGTCTCGTTTCCGGGTCAATGTGTATCGGGAACGGGGCTGTTTTGCGGCTTGTTTGCGAGCCTTAGCCTCGGAAATTCCGAATTTTGAGAAGTTGGGGGTTCCCGAAATTCTCCGGGAACTGTCGATGCGTCCTCGGGGGATGGTCTTGATTACGGGACAAACGGGGTCGGGGAAAACCACGACTCTGGCAGCGATTATTGATCTGATCAATCGGACGCGATCGGAGCATATCCTCACCGTCGAAGACCCGATTGAGTATGTGTTTCCCAATATCAAAAGCCTGTTCCATCAACGCCAAAAAGGAGAAGATACTAAGAGTTTTGCTAATGCCTTGAAAGCGGCATTACGGGAAGACCCAGATATTATTCTGGTGGGAGAAATGCGGGACTTGGAAACAATTTCACTAGCGATTTCTGCCGCAGAAACCGGTCACTTGGTCTTTGGGACGTTGCACACCAACTCTGCTGCTTCTACGGTTGACCGGATGTTGGATGTTTTCCCGCCGATTCAACAGCCGCAAATTCGCGCCCAGTTGGGGACAGCCTTGGTTGGGGTTTGCTCTCAAAACTTGCTCAAAAAAGTGGGTGGCGGACGGTGTGCCGCCCATGAAATCATGGTCAATAGTCCAGCTATTGCTAACCTGATTCGGGAGGGTAAAACGAGCCAGATTTACTCATCTATCCAGATGGGGAGTCGGATGGGAATGCAAACGATGGAAATGTCCTTGGCCCGCCTGGTGAATGAGGGGAAAGTGACCTATGAAGATGCGATCAGTAAAACGTCTAAAATTGACGAACTCGATCGCTTGATTGACCCCCGTGTCAAGGCTGGAGGCGCACCCACCCAAGGCAAAGTCAAAGCCAAAGCCAAAGCGCGTTAGAGAATGATGTGCCAAGGAGTATATCGATTAGGTTGAGGTCTGGATCACTCACCATCCAAGCTCCAGATATACTCCTTCACAACTCATCAATTTCCTGGGCTTTAGGGTGATTTTACAGCAGTGCCAGTATTGGAATTAAAACCATGACAAATGTAGCAAAGGCTGAGTCAAAAGGGTTTGATCTCAGCAATTTAGAAGAAACAATCTCGGCTGCCCTCGCCAGTGTAACGGTTAAAGATAAAGCTGTATTCTCGCGACAGTTTGCCGCGATGTTTAATGCTGGGGTGGGGATGTTGCGCTGTTTGTCGGTGTTGACGGAACAGTGCGCCAATATCAAGTTGAAACGAGCTTTACGACAGATTAGTCTTGAGGTGGAGGAGGGGGGGTCTCTTGCTGAGGCGATGCGGAAACACCCTGGCTGTTTTGATAAACTCTATGTCAGTATGGTCGCTGCCGGAGAGGTGGGTGGGGTTCTCGATGAGGTTCTCAATCGTTTGGCGATGCTTCTGGAAAAAAGCGCCAAAATCGAGAACGAGTTGAAATCTGCCATGTCTTACCCGAAAACGGTGGGTGGTATTGCGATTGTCATCTTCCTCGGGATGACGATTTTTCTGCTACCAACGTTTACGGGCATTTTTGACCAGTTGGATGCAGAACTACCAATGTTCACACAGGTCATGATGAACATTAGTTTCTTCTTGCGGGGGCCATTCCTCCCAGCGGATGATCCAGAAGCGGAGAGTTGGCTCGAACTGCGTAACTACAGTATTGTTATTTTTGTTGCCATTCTCGTTGGTATTGTCTTTGCGATTAAAGCCTACTACAAAACTCCCGTTGGACGCTTTCAGATTGATGGTTTGATTCTCAAAGCGCCGATGTTTGGGGAAATTGTTGAGAAGTCGGCTGTGGCAAGTTTCTGTAATGTGTTCGGGACGTTAACTCGCTCTGGGGTGCCGATTCTCAATGCGATGGAGATTGTCCGAGACACGGCGGGGAATGAGGTCATTGCTGAGGCGATTGACTATGCTAAAACCCAAATTTCGGAAGGGGGAAGTATTAGTGAAGCCTTCCGAGAACGGGGGGTGATGCCGGCTTTGGCGGTTCAGATGATGTCGATTGGGGAAGAAACGGGGGAACTCGATAAGATGCTCATGAAGGTGGGTGAGTTTTATGAGGATGAGGTGGAACAGGCGATTAAGGGTCTGACGTCGATGATGGAACCGCTGATGATTGTGGTCATTGGGGGAATGGTTGGCTCGATTCTCTTGTCGATGTATCTGCCGATGTTCGCGGTGATGGAAAATATCGGTTAGGTGACTGGGACAATTGAGGCGTGAGCTGATGAGTCAGCCCCCGGTTTCTTGAGGGAACCGGGGGCTTTTTTGGGCTATGGGAGGTGGGTGAGGTTTTTCGGTCAAATCTAGGCTTGGACGGGGTTTTATGGTGATTTAAACTGCTCGGTTAACTCCTCTCGCGACAGTTGCAGCAGTCGGGGCATGATTTCGCTGGAGGGACGCTGGATGAGGATGTCTAGGAGTTGGCTGAGTTCGTTGTCTAGGGGGCCGAATCGGGTTTCGAGGAGGCTGGCGATCGCCTCTCGTCGTTCTCGTTCTCGACCCTGTTCAAGTCCCTGTTCAAGTCCCTGTTGTCGACCTGAGAGTTGGGCGGCTTCGAGTTGTTGGTCAAATAGAGGAGATAAACGCATAATTAACTCTCTATCCTCTGGATTAGGGCTGTTGTTGGTTTCTAGGTCGGCTTTGAGGCGATTGAGCAGCATTAGGGCGTTGCGACGAAAGGGATTGTCTGGGGAGAGTTGTCCGAGTTCGTCAATGGCCTGTTGCTAGACTCGACTGGGCGTGGTGGCTAGAGTCTAGTTTATCGCTGTTGGGGACGGTTGGGCTGTATTTCTGTACGTTAATCTATAATGTACAACTTGGAAAAAATTGCGCAGCTTAGATGTTTGGCTTTGCGCCGCCCGCACCGGGGCGGCGAAGCCTTGACCGACCTAGGCAAAAAATTTGGTGCTTTTACCTAAATGGAATGACTTGTTTTTATATTTTTATTGTAGGCTAACGGTTTGTGAATGTCAAGGGATTGGGGCAGGAAATTTGGGGGGAAATTGGGGCGGGGTCTGGGGTACAGTGGAGGTGTGGGGGAGGTGGGCGAATGGGGTTTGCGCGGCGTTGGGAGGGAACCCCTCGCATAGGCAATCCAACCATCGCTTCTGGCTCCCGAGTACGGGCGGCAGAGCCGCCCGGAGTCCGTATCATGGCTGAGCCATGATACGAGGAGGGAGAGGAGGGAGGAGGGGGGGAGACGGCTTGATTCTTTGTTTAGGGTTGATGGGGTGGCGATGTTAGCTCGATTTTGGCGTTGGTTAAAATCTCTGGTGGCTCGTTGGTTGGGAGGCCGACGTCGGCCGGAACCGCCACCGCCGCCGGAGATAAACCCGATGAGTGATGCGAAATATGAGCAATTTTTTCTGGAATTGCTGGATGGGGTGGCTCAGGGATGGGATTTGGGACGGGTGTTGGAGTATTTGGGGGAGCGAGTGGATGACCGCTTTTTTCACGGTTGGTTGATGCGCTTTGGCCGCGACCGGGTGTTGCCCTCTCCTCGTCGTCAGCGGGAATTGGCGTCGCGGATGGTGCGGTTGGGAGACCTCGGCTGTGGGCGGGTGAGTGAGTTGGCGGGGGAGTATGGGGGGCTGAAGTTGGCTCAATCCCCCTCCCCTCTGACGGCGGCGCAGTTTAAGTCGTTGTTTCCTGAGTTGTTGCGGCAGCGACATGAGGGATTGGAGGCGGTGCAGGGGTGGTTGCAGGGGTGGGAGGCTCAGGCCCAGGAGGGGGATTGGTTGGATTGGTTGGAGACGGCGGGGGAGGCTTGGTTGG
>NZ_JAWOCL010000022.1:0-6732 GCF_046483825.1 Sodalinema sp. | reverse complement strand
GGAACGAGGTTAAACCAAGCCCGAGAGAGGTTTTTAAGTTCATGAACTGAGGATTTATAGGGAACAACCGCATTCACCTCAATTCCTAAGTCGGCCATGAGGCGCTTGAGTTCCGTGCAATCATGCTGGTTGTGGAAGCCGAGGGTGGACATTCCCAAGATGTTCACCGAGGGGTTCTCGGTTTTGTCGTTGGGGAGTTGGTCGTATTTGCGGGCCTTGTTGGTGTAGTAGGTGACGATCTGGGTTAGGGTGCGATCGGCGGCCTGCAATTCGTTGAAGCGATAATGATTGACATCGGCTAAGAGAACATCCCCTTCAGAGTCCATCTGGGCGCGGGAGACGAAGTTCTCTAAGTCTTCTTGCAGAATGCTTGAGGTGCAGGTGGGGGTGAGGACAATTAAATCGGGATGTTCTTCTTTATCCTTGCGGGTGATGTTGTCGACCACTTTTTCCTGGGACCCTCGCGCCAAGACGTTGCGATCGACCACACTGGTGGTTACGGGGGTAAACTCTCGTTCCCGTTCTAACATTGATCGCATGACGTTGAAATAGTCATCCCCTAGAGGCGCGTGCATAATGGCATGGACGTTTTTGAAGGAACTGGCAATGCGAAGGGTGCCAATATGTGCCGGGCCGGCATACATCCAGTAAGCCAATTTCATAGATTGCTCTCCGTAAATCCAATAAAGACGAAAACCTTGCTCTCAAGTCGCTGACGTTCCAGCCGCAACGGTTTAACCCGCCCTAACTAACAATTCAACTCCTCTTAGACTACGGGGAACTCTTTAACTTTGGGGTTTCTCTCACATGATTCTTAATGGATTGCTACGATTCTTAATAGGATTTAGGAGCCATAAATTGCGTTTTGTCAAGGGTTTTTTCGCAAAAAAAGTATTAAGAAATCCTAAGTAGGCGGGGCGCTCAACCGGAGTTTCCCAAAACCGAGGGGATGCGGCCAAAACGCGGGTTCGGGATATGACAAGATATGATAGAAACTGGATTATTTTGCCGATCGCCCCCGAGTTGGCGATTCCCTAGAAGAAAGACCCCATGAGTAGTTTAAGCGATCGCCTCAAGCGCATCACCGGACAACAACGATTCGTCGTCGCCCGCCTAATGGTTCAACTAACGGGCGCACAAACGAACCCCCTCCTAGGAACCCTCAACCGCGTCTCGGGCCAAGCCATCGAGGCGGAGAACGCCCTAGAACAACTGAGCGAGGGACTCGTAGATATCTGTCAACATCTCTTGCAACTACAACCCTATTGGCAAGCCGCCGCCAACGAAGGAGATGTGGTTTGGGATGAAGGGGAAGCCTCCGACTATTTCAACGAACTCTTTACCGATTCAGCCCAACGCTATCTCTGTCAACCGCAACAAGTGACTGACGAGGACAGTGATGATGACACCCTCTTTCTCACCCCCAGCGAGAATCTCGTGGTGATAATCACCCTCGTCGGCCAGGGAGACATCCCCGATCTCGAAACCGATTTAGCCGAGATTGACGCTCTAAACCGGGGACTCAAAGCCGTGATTAGTCTCGCCTACCAAGATAAACTCGAAGCCATCCAGGTTCACTTCTCTCCAGCCCGATTTGGCGAAAGCCTCAGCGCTGACCAAGTCCTGGAAAACTTCCCCGAACTCATCCCCCTGTGACATCTTCAGGGACAGTTTCCGGGTCCGATCGCCTATCCTAGAATCAAAACCCCATCCATCGAATCGTTAACAAACCGTGAAACAACAATCTATGTGGCGTCGAGTTTTAGCCGGAGTTTTGTGTATCAGCCTGATCTGGAGTCTGGTAGGAGAGATGACCCCTGGGCGATCGCTCTTGACTCCAGCCCCTGCTTACGCGGCCACTCTACCCAGTGGCGAGTATCGAGTCCAGCAAGCGCAATATAACGATGAGAACGGTGAGTATCAACTCCTGTTACTCAATACACCGGCTGGCCAACCGCCGTTGTTTAGCAGCGCCGATGTACAGATGATGCCCTTAACGGAGGAGGAACAGGCCGCCGGACAACGCTCCTACCTCAGTTTGGACAAGGGACAGGCGGTGTTGCATTTGGCGCCAGATTTCCGCATCGACTACATTCATGCGGTGACCGAAACCCAAACGAATCCCCAGACGGGACAACCTGAAACTGTGGTTGTTCGTCAACAGTCGAGCTTCTGGACTCCCTTTGCGGGGGCTTTGGCGGGCCAGGCGATCGGGAATATGCTCTTTTCTCCGAGTTACTATGTACCGCCGATGTATCAACCCGGTAGTCCGCTCACCGGCTATGGTGGCTCAGGACGCAGCTATGAGCAAGCGGTGAAGAGTTATCAGACGACCCACAATGAACCGCCCGCTGCTGTTAAGAATCGTCAAACTCTGCGAACCACAGGTCGTTTACGCAACAACCGGGGCAGCCGGTTCGGTAATCGCAACCGTAATGGACGCAGCTCGGTTGAGCGCTCAGGACGCCCGACTGGCTCGGGGATTGGTGCGAGCCGTCTGCGGGGCAATTCTCAGCGATCGGGAACGGTGAAACGGCGCGGTGGCGGCTTTGGTAGTGGTCGTTCTCGGCCTCGCTCGGGGAGTTTTGGTCGCCGTCGTCGTTAGGGAGGTTGTTTGAGAGAGAGGTTTAAGGGAATGGGCTATCGTCTGCTGTTGCTGAGCTGGGTGTTGATGATTGGACTCCTGGGTTGTGGGGACCATCTCTCCTCCTCGCAGAGCCAAGCAGCGAACCCTTCACCTACGCCTGAGACGATCGCCTCCCCATCACCCCCGTCTGCTGAGACGAGGGTGACTCCTATTGCTGAGGCGGCTCCTCGGGTTGACGGCGATCGCCTCTTTGAGACGGTTGAAGCCCTGGCTAGACCTCGCTTTGACCCCGGCGATCGCGATCGCGCCCGTCGATACCTCCAACAGCAACTTGAAGCGGCTGGCTGGAGCGTTGAGTCGCAAAACTTTGATGGAGGCGTCAACCTGATCGCGCAACGGGATGGTACGAATCCCGACGCTCCCATCCTCTTACTCGGCGCCCATTACGACACCGTCCCCAACTCTCCGGGTGCCGATGATAATGCCAGTGCTGTCGCCGCTGTCCTCGAAGCCGCTCATCTTCTCAAGGCTCCTACGCCACGAGGCTTACGACTGGTCTTGTTTGACTTAGAAGAGCGGGGGTTACTCGGGAGTTTTGCCTATGTTTCTCCCCAAACGATCGAGAACTTAGAAGGCGTCATTATCTTGGAGATGATTGGCTACGCCTGTGAGGAAATCGGCTGTCAAACCTACCCTCGGGGACTCCCGGACTCCCTCCCCGAGCGAGGCGACTTTCTGGGAGTTGTTGGCAATTGGCCCTATCATCATCTGACCGATGCCTTTGAAGCAATCCCGAGGTCTGGAAGTCCCACGCGAGTCACGTTGACGGTTCCGGTTGGCCCGTTTCTGGAGTTACTTCGTAGTGATCATGCCCCCTTTTGGCTGGCGGGAGTCCCGGCGGTCATGGTGACTGATACGGCCAACTTCCGCAACCCTAACTATCACCGTCTCAGTGATACTCCAGACAGCTTAAATCGCTCTTTTTTAGAGGGAGCGACTCAAGCCGTGATTGATGTCCTCTATCAGCTTCTGACCCGTCCCCAGGGTGAGGCCCATTAGCCCGAAGCGACTCGATCGCCACGGGGATCAACTGACAATCTTACTGACAATCTCAGCGAATCTTCCCTTGATCGGTCACAATAGAAGAAAGGATAGCCAATACTAATTCTGCCCCGACCTCGTGAGACCTGTTCGATCCTCTAAGTCCATTTGGGATTTACTTGAACATCTGTGTGAGTGCATTTGCCGCTTTGACCCGGATGGACGGATTATCATTGCCAATGCCGCCTTTGAACAGGCGTTTCCTGCACCGGTTGTGCCAGCGTCAGAGGATCACAACGTGACTGAGTCGGCTTCTGGCCGGGGGACTCGTTTGGACTCCCTACAGCTTCTGACACGACTCCCTGAGGGCGATCGCTCCCGCCTTCGATCGGCCTGTCAGCGCATTTCCTCAACTCAGCAACAAGTGACGTTAACTCTATTGAACGATGATATCGGCGAGGGCTGGCATTGGACAATTCGCGGCATTTTTAATGGTGTGGGAGAGGTGTTAGAGTATCAAGCCATTATTCAGCCGTTGAGCGGCCTGAAGGGCGTTGAGGAAGACCTACTTCAGTTGAAGAATTGCTGGCAGAGTCAGCAGGAAGCCAGTCGCTATCAACTGTTGGCGACCTATGCCCCGGTTGGTATTTTTCAGGCCGATCCTAAGGGGGATCTCACCTTTGTCAATCCTCGCTGGTGCGAAATTGCGGGTATGTCAGCGACGTCGGCGTTAAAAGAAGGCTGGAAACAGGCTATTCATCCTGATGATATTGACCGAGTTTTGACGGTTTGGAATCGCATCCAAGAGGGACTGGTCTCTTGTGAGTTTCGCTTTGTGACGCCAGGAAAACGTGAGGTCTGGGTGTTAGGCAGCAGCGCCCCTCTCTATGACCAATCGGGTCAATTTTCCGGGGCTGTGGGAACGGTTTTAGAGATAACAGAACGGAAACAGGCTGAATTACAACAGTCCCAGTTGCAACAGCTATCACGAGCCTTAGAGCAATGTGGTGATAATGTGATTATTACGGATCGTGAGGGTGAGATTGTTTATGTTAATTCGGGGTTTGAACGGTTAACTGGCTACAGTGAAGCTGAAGCAATTGGGGCAACACCGTCGATTTTGAAATCGGGATTTCATAGTCGGGACTTCTATCAAAAATTATGGGCGACCCTTAGAAGGGGGCAGGTTTTTTATGCTGTATTTACGAATAAGAAAAAGTCAGGAGAGCTGTTTGCTGAACAAAAAACAATTACTCCGTTGCGAGATGAGAGCGGAAAGATAACACATTATATTTCCACGGGTAAAGATGTGACGGAGCGTCAGCGAGCTGAGGCGCGTTTGGAACAGGTCAATCGGTGTTTTTTGAACTTTAGCAGCGATCCGATGGAAAATATCGGGCGTTTAACGGCCTTATGTGGTACGTTGCTGAATGCGACTGGGGCCATCTATCAGCGTCGGGTTAACGAGCGCTTAGATTCGGTCTGTACTTGGGGGATGGTGAGAGCCTGCGAAAATGCGACGCAGGAGTCTCTTGAGGCGTTGATGGAAGAGTCTGAAGCCAGTGCGGTTTGTCCTCGCTTAGAAAGCCCTGGAGATACTTGGTATGAAGCGAATTCGGGGATTTGGCGGACTTTGGTGCGCACGGGCGATCGCGTGGTGGGATTGTTGAGTCTGTGCTATCGTACTCCTCCCGAACAGACGGCGGATGATGGACGTTTGTTGGGGATTATTGCGACGGCGATCGCCATTGAAGAGGAACAGCACCGAGTGGGTGAGGCGTTGCGCCGTCAGATGGAACGGGAACGAGCGTTGAGTAATTTAGCTCATCATATCCATCGCTCTTTGGAACTCTCGGATATTTTGCCCGCTACGGCTAAGGCGGTGCGTGAATTTTTAAAGAGTGATTCTGTCTTGATTTATGCTCTCAATGAAACGGGAACTCAAGCCCAGATGGTGGCTGAAGCGACCATCTTAGAAACGGGCAATCCGAATCAAATTTTGTTTAAGGGGTTCTCGTTCAAAACCAATTGCTTGAGGTCGTATCGGACTCCCCAAACTAGAGACAATTTACAGGTTCGAGTCTGCGACAAATCTTGTGAAATTCAGGGCTTTGAAAATAGTAAAACTCATATGATTGCCCCAATTTTACAAGGCAGTCATCTCTGGGGCGTGATTATTGCTCAAAATTCCCAAGCCTATCGCCACTGGACGGAAAGTGAACAAGAGTTTCTCGGCCAAGTCTCGACTCAGTTAGGGATCGCCACTCAGCAGTCTAAACTCTATGAAGAATTGAAGATTGCTAATAGTAGTTTGCAAAATTTAGCCACGATTGATGGGTTAACTCAGGTGGCGAATCGACGACAGTTTGATACATTTTTAGCTCAGTCTTGGCAGCGTTCCCTAGAGCAGCAAAAGCCCCTAGGAATTATTCTTTGTGATATTGATTTCTTTAAGCCTTATAACGATACTTATGGCCATCAGGCGGGGGATGATTGTTTGAAACAAGTGGCCGGCGTGATTTCCGAGACGGTGACGGATGAGGATAGTCTGGTGGCTCGCTATGGTGGGGAAGAGTTTGTGGTGGTGATTAACGGAGCGAAACCTCAAAAACTGGTGACGTTGGTTCAGGAGATTCGTGGTGCTGTTGAGGGGTTACGGGTTCCTCACCGTCGTTCAAATGCTCATCCTTGGGTAACCCTCAGTGTCGGCGCCGCCAGTCTGATCCCTCGACGGGAATGGACATCCGATGATTTGTTACGACGGGCGGATCAGGCCCTCTATCAAGCTAAAGCAGATGGCCGCAACTGTGGCCGCATTGCAGAGTATTAATGGATGGCTGTTGACACTCCCCAGCTATCACGGCGTGGGGATTCTTCCTTCAACGATCCGACTTGCCCTGACAGGTTTGCACCAGCCAAAGTAGCGGTCAAATCTCCAGAAGCGTGTGGGTCATCGACCCAGGTTCCGGTATGCCCTACCGTACTTAAGGCAGCGTTCAGGATGTTGATGGCTGCGTTGTGGTCTCTATCCAACTCGCACTCACACTGACAAACGTGAGTTCGAGTCGAAAGACTTTTCTTAACCACCGTGCCACAACTCGAGC
>NZ_JAWOCL010000103.1:0-11827 GCF_046483825.1 Sodalinema sp. | reverse complement strand
CTCAGGTTGGAAGCTGTCAGAGGAGAGAAGGACGATTACCTTCACCGACGGTTTTAAGGCTGGCAGCTTCAAAATGTGGGGGACTCGTGACTTGCATTTCTACCAGTTAAAGCAGATTAAACGGGTGAGAGTGGTCCGTCGCGCTGATGGATACTACGTTCAGTTCTGTATCGACCAAGAAAGGTTGGAGGAACGAGAACCCACTGGAACAGTTATTGGCTTAGATGTCGGATTAAATCATTTCTACACTGACTCAGACGGTCAGACCGTGGAAAATCCCAGACACCTAAGAAGGTCTGAGAAAGCTCTCAAGCGTCTCCAACGTCGATTGGCTAAGACTCAGAAAGGGTCTAAGAATCGACAGAAAGCTAGAAATCGATTCGCGAGAAAGCACCTCAAGGTAAGTCGGCAACGTAAAGACTTTGCTGTGAAGACGGCATTGTGCGTCGTCCGGTCTAACGACTTGGTCGCCTATGAAGACTTGAGGGTGCGAAATTTGGTAAAAAACCCTAATCTCGCTAAATCGATCTCCGATGCGGCCTGGTCAACCTTCCGTCAGTGGGTGGAGTATTTTGGCAAGGTGTTTGGGGTGGCAACAGTTGCTGTTCCTCCTCAATACACGAGCCAGAATTGTTCCAACTGCGGGGAGAAGGTTAAGAAATCTCTGTCAACGAGAACCCACCGCTGTCCCCATTGTGGATTTGTTGCTGACAGAGACCATAACGCAGCTATTAACATCCTTGAATTAGGATTAAGTACCGTAGGGCATACGGGAACTCACGCCTCTGGAGATATCGACCTCTGCCTTGGTGGGGAAACTCCTCAAGGTAAGTCGAGTCGCAGAAAGAGGAAACCTCATCAGTAATGGTGGGAATCCCACGCTATATTCTTTGAATTAGCGTGGGAGGATGTCAAGATCGCCATCAATGAAATGGGCAAGACTCTTATGAACGACACCACTCGGGTTAATCCGCATCGTATGGCCAAATCTCCAGGGTTATTGGCGGGGCTGATGACCCTGTCTCTGACGCTACTTCCGGGTTTAGTTCCTGGGGCGATCGCCCTAGAGAGGCTTCCGGCGATCGCCCGCAACACGACTGGGGGAGAGTCGGAGATCCAGATCAGCCGCGATGGCGAGAATACCTATAACTTGGCAGTGACCCTAGAGGCCTCAGCCGAAGAAATTTGGTCTGTGATTGCCGATTATGGCAGTTTCAGCCATTTTTTGCCCAACATCATCTCAAGTGAAATCCTAGAGATTGAAGGGAACCGCCATGTTGTCGAACAAGTCAGTGAGCAACAAGTGTTATTCTTAACCATCAGATCTCGCATACGCACAGAAAACCTAGAAACGGAAAACCAGCGTATTGACTTTCGTCTTTTAGAAGGGGATCTCAATCAACTCGAAGGGTCTTGGATCATTGAAACCACCGAAGATGAACAGACTCTACGCCTAACCCAGACTGTGGCCGTCGCTCCCCCTCCAGGGACTCCTGATCGTGTCTTTCACACGGTATTTCGCCAGTCCCTGACGGACAATTTAGAGGCAATTCGCGATGAAATCCAGCGGCGACAACTGGACTCAACCCCCAACCCCTCCTAACTCGTGTCTCGCTAACCCATCTTGTCGGGTTCTACGTCCGGCCAAGCGTATCTACCGTAACCTTGACCTGCCTGCTGCTGTTTTTCTTCTGCCGCCACTATGACCTCTTCTCCTGACTGGACAGTGGTTCGCAACACCTTTCGTCAAACTTGGGGCTATGCCGATTTCCGTTATCCCCAAGGTGAAGTGGTGCAAACCTTGCTGCAACACCATGACGCACTGGTGGTGTTACCCACCGGAGGCGGAAAATCCATTTGTTTTCAGTTACCGGCGTTATTGCAGCGGGGGGTGACTCTCGTGGTCTCGCCCTTAGTGGCACTGATGGAAAATCAGGTGCAGGCCTTGCGTCAGCGTCGTTTACCGGCGGCGGCCCTTCATAGTGAACTCCCGCGATCGCAGCAACGCACCATCATCAACGCCCTACAAACGCAACAATTGCGCTTGCTGTACCTCTCCCCCGAAACCCTCCTCAGTCCCAAAATCTGGCAGATTCTGCGTCAGCCGACGCTCGGGATTAACGGCTTGATGCTCGATGAAGCTCATTGTTTAGTGCAATGGGGAGACACCTTTCGGCCCGCCTATCGCCGTTTGGGGGCGGTGCGTCCGGCGTTGTTACAAACTCGTCCTCCGGGAACCTCGATTCCCATTGCGGCCTTCACCGCCACCGCCGATCCCACGGCTCAATATACGATCCGGGATGTGTTGCAGTTGCGATCGCCGAAACTGTTTCTCCAAAATCCCTATCGGCCTCACTTAGCCTTATCGGTCATTACCACCTATACCCCTCGCCAACGCAAACAGAAACTGCTTAATTGTCTCAAAGATCACCCCAATCAATCGGGCCTGGTGTATGTCCGGACGCGCAAGGATAGCGAGGAACTGGCCCAACTCCTACAAGATCGGGGGTTTGCGATCGCGGCCTATCACGCTGGACTGAGTCCTGGACAACGGCGGGAGATTGAGCGTCAATGGCTCACGGCTCAGGTTCCGGTGGTGGTCTGTACCTCGGCGTTTGGGATGGGGATTGATAAACCCGATGTCCGTTGGGTGCTACATTTTCATGCACCTTTGTTATTGTCCGAATATGTCCAAGAAATTGGACGAGCGGGACGGGATGGGAAAGCCGCTAAAGCTATCACCCTCGTCAGTGAACCGACGGGATGGCTCGATCCGACGGATAAGCAACGACGACAGTTTTTTGAGCAGCGAGAGCAGTCTCTGCAACATAAAGCCTTTCGCTTAACTCGTCAATTGCCTCGTTCGGGAAGTATCGAGGCGGCGTTGGCGGTGTCTCCTCAGGCGGCCATCGCCCTGTCGTTGCTTCACAGTAGCGGCCAGTTAACTTGGCTCGATCCCTTCCATTACCAAATCCACACCAGCAAACCTCGCCCCAATCCGACCAATCAGCAGGCCATTCAACAGATGCAGGAGTATCTACGCGATCGCCGCTGTCGTTGGCAAGTTATCTTAGAGGCCTTTGGCTTTGGGGGGAGTGCGAAGGCTTGCGGGACCTGCGATCGCTGTCTGAGTCGCACAACCTAACGAATGGGGGAGTCGCAGCTTCAGGGAGGTCTGATACCATGAAACTAGAGGCTGAACGCCCCATCGATGCCTCTGTTGACGTTAAGACTCTAGAAGACTCCATGAGCGATCGCCCTAAAAAAAGGCTGAATTTCCTGCAAATCATCAATATGAGTGTGGGATTTTTCGGCATTCAATTTGGCTGGGCGCTGCAAATGACGAATATGAGTGCCATATTCGAGCATCTCGGCGCACAAGCCGACGAAATCCCCATCCTTTGGTTAGCTGCTCCCCTAACAGGGTTGATTGTGCAACCGATGGTGGGGCATATGAGTGATAATACCTGGGGACCGTTAGGCCGGCGACGGCCCTACTTCCTCTTTGGTGCTATCCTCAGTTCCACGGCCTTGGTCTTTATGCCCCATTCCTCCAGTCTCTGGATGGCGGCGGGGGGGTTATGGATTTTGGACACCTCCAATAATGTCAGTATGGAGCCGTTTCGTGCCTTTGTTGGGGATTTACTCCCCGCTGAACGACGTACTCAAGGCTTTGCAATGCAAAGCTTTTTTATTGGTGCCGGTTCGGTGTTAGCGGCGGCTTTTCCGTGGTTGTTGAATCATCTATTCAACGTCACTAATACCGGCGGCGAACATTCAATTCCGCCGACGATTGAAATCTCTTTTTATGTCGGTGCAGCGGCATTTTTAGGAACCGTTCTTTGGACAGTTTTAAGTACCGAAGAATATCCCCCTGAGGATTTAGAAGCCTTTGAACAGCAAAAAGCTGAACAAGGCGGCTTTGGCAGAGGCGTGGCTGAAATTTGGTCGGCCATTCGGGAGATGCCGGACACCATGCGACAATTGGCTTGGGTTCAGTCGTTTTCTTGGTTGGGAATGTACTGTGTCTTTCTCTACTTTCCTCCGGCAGTCGCTCGCAACATCTTTGGGGCAACCAGCCAAAGTTCTGAACTGTATTCAGAAGGCATTGAATGGGCGGGAATTTGCATTGCGGCTTACAATGCCGTCTGTTTAGTGTTTTCGTTTATTCTACCGAAGTTATCGCGTTTTACGAGTCGCCAGGTCACCCATTGTCTCTGTTTGATTTGTGGCGGTATTGGCTTAATTAGTTTGTGGTTTATTGAAAATCCCTATCTCATTTTGCTGGCGATGGTGGGATTAGGAATTGCCTGGTCTAGTTTGTTGGCGATGCCCTACGCGATTCTCGTGGGGTCGTTACCGGATGAACGGACGGGAGTCTATATGGGTATTTTCAATGCCTTTATTGTCTTACCTGAGATTCTCGCCTCCTTGGGGTTTGGCTGGGTGATGCGATATTGGTTTGATGAAAACCGGATGTTAGCCCTCGTTAGTGGTGGCGTGGCGATGCTGATTGCAGCGTTACTGGTGTTACGGGTTCAGGAGTCTGGGGCGAAAAGCAAGTCCCCAGAAGAAGCTCTGGATTTACCGGCGACCACGAGTGTCGCAGAAGGCTAAAGCCGATTGATGTTAATTGAAAAGGTATAAAGAATGGCAACTGTTCAAGTTAAGAATCTGAACAAAACCTATAATCCGAAGACCATTCCGGTTAAGGATATTAGTTTGACGGTGGAAGACAATGAGTTTCTCACGCTCCTCGGACCATCTGGCTGTGGGAAGTCGACCACGCTACGTTTGATTGCTGGACTCGAAGAACCGACGCGGGGGAGGATTATTATTGGCGATCGCGATGTGACGGGCCTGAAGCCGGGCGATCGCAACATCTCGATGGTGTTCCAAAGTTACGCCCTCTATCCTCACATGACCGTCTATGAAAACATGGCTTCAGCCTTGCGACTGCGCCAGATGGGCGATAGTGAGATTAAGCAACGGGTGAGTGAGGCGTCGCGGTTTCTCGATTTGCGGGAAGATTTGATGAATCGCAAGCCGGGACAGTTGTCTGGGGGACAACGTCAGCGGGTGGCCTTGGGACGAGCCTTGGTGCGTCAACCGGATGTCTTCCTCTTGGATGAACCTCTCAGTAACCTCGATGCGTTGCTACGGGAGCGAGTCCGGGCGGAAATTAAGCAACTGTTTAAGAAACAGAATACCCCAGTGGTCTATGTGACTCACGACCAAGTTGAAGCCATGACCCTCTCGACGAAGGTGGCGGTCTTGTATGAGGGGAATATTCAGCAGTTGGCCCCGCCGAGTGAGTTGTATTCTAAGCCGGCCAACCAGTTTGTGGCCGGGTTTGTGGGGAGTCCGCAGATGAATCTGCTGACGCTGCAATGTGAGGGGAAAATGGCTCGTTTGGGCCAGGGAAAAATCCCCCTTCCCTCGGGGTTAGCGAATCCTCCCCGTCAGGTGGTGTTAGGGGTTCGGCCCGAAGATCTACGCTTGGCGACGGAGGGGGATTCCCTTCGCTTCCCCGGCCAGGTGTTTTTGGTGGAAAATTTGGGAATGCAAAATCTCCTCAGTGTGCGTTTGTCTTCGCCGGAGAATCAGGCTGATGAGACGGAGGTGCGATCGCTCCTCCCGGCGGATGTCGATTGGGGAGGCGATGACATTGAGTTAGCGGCGTCCCCTGAACGCTTACATTGGTTTAATGTCGAATCGGGCGATCGCCTGGTGTAAGGGGTTTGGACGGTCTCCTGGCTAGCCCAAACGGCTGTATAGCCAGGGGATTGACCCCATTCTTCATGCGGATCCCTAACCCAAACCAACATTAAGATTTTCCCGAATCCTTGAGTCTGCGCCACGATTGGCGAGCTGTGGCGGCCAGTTTGCGCTAGAACAGGATTAACTTGGGGTTGTTCAGTCTGTTATAGATTGAATAGATCACTCCAACCATGAACCCGAGTCTGCACAGAGACAAAACTAACAGATGGCGGGGATGGGTTTAGGGACATTCTTGGAAGGTTCGCGAACCTACAATTGACGTCATGAATAATGCTCTGGATCAGAGAAAACTCTGTTTAAAACCACCTAGATTTAAGCTTAGAGGGAAAAATCTTGTCGTTTTTTTGGGACTCACCCTAGCGGGATTTTTAGGCAACTATTTTAGTCTTCCCCTATTTTTTGGCGTTGACTTTTTATTTGGGAGTGTTGCGACCTTATTGATTGCCTATTGTTTTGGAGCTAGATGGGCGACGTTAGCAGCGGTTATTGTCAACCTTTATACGATTATTCTTTGGGGACATCCCTATAGCATGATCATCTTAGATCTTGAGGTTCTTTGGGTTGGACTCGGTTTGCGGCGATCGTCCCTAAATCTTGTTCCACTGACCTGTTTATATTGGCTATCTGTTGGCGCTCCATTGGGCGCACTGATTTATGTTTTTATTCTAAAAATTCCAGCCCAGCTAATTACATTAGTCATCTTAAAATTATTTGTTAATGGTATTTTGAATGCCTTGATTACTAATTTAATTATTGTTAATACCGGGTTATTAGGCGTTTTAGATACAAAATATAAGCGAAATTATCCATTTCGTCAAGCCATTTTTAATGGATTACTCGCTTTTACGATTATTCCGGTACTACTCTTGATTATTGTCGGTAGTCGATTTCAATTTGAAGGCTTACAAAATCAGGCGATCAAAACGGTAGCAGTCTTATCGGAAGAATTCTCAGAAAACCTCAATATTACTCGTGAATATCGTTGGGGAGACTTGAATCTGTTTCAAGCCTTAATTGAAGCAAAACGCAGTCCTTACCCAGTCAATGTTTTTTTACTAAATAATTCAAATGTAGTTAAAAAATATCCAGAAACCGCCGAGATCTTCGACCTTGGCTCGGGTGTTATGGAAAACAAAGGCAATGATGTTTATCATTGGAAACCTGGGGGTTCAATGGCCATTATGGCTCAATGGCAAAACTCCCATTATTATACCATTGTTAATGAAGCCGGCTTACCCTGGCAAATCCTGATTGCCTTGCCCGCTCAGCAGATGGTTCGTCAACTGCAACAGTTTTATATTCGTAATTTAGCCGTTTTACTGGCGATTATGGGAATCAGTGTTTTTTGTGCTAATACTATCAGTTACCGTCTGATTCAGCCGTTAAGACAACTGACTGAGGTGAGTAGTAATCTTCCTGAAAAAGTCAGTAGCGAAGAACCCTGGAAATTACCAGATACCAACATTTTAGAACTGACGTTGCTCTCAATGAACTTTGAGGTGATGGCGAATGCGTTGCGAGATCGGTTTAAGGAAATCAAACAGACTAATGAACAACTCGAACAACGGGTTGTTGAGCGAACCCAACGCTTAGCTGAAATCAATCAAACCTTAGCCGCCGAAATTCAGGAACGACAACGTATTGAAGCAGAAATTCGCAAATCTCAACAACGGCTGGCGTTGATGGTTGAACAAACACCTTTGGCGGTGATGGAATGGAATATGGACTTTGAGGTAGTAAGTTGGAATCCTGCTGCTGAAGAGATTTTTGGCTATCGGGCAGAAGAAGCAATCGGAAATCGGATTGTTGACCTCATTGTGCCACCGGAGTGTGTGGATTATGTTCAGCAGGTGATGGATGATTTAATTGAGCAGAAAGGGGAAACTCTTAGCACCAATGAGAATATCCACAAAGATGGGCGGCGGATTATCTGTCAGTGGTACAACACCCCTCTGATAAATCCAGCGGGAGAGTGTATTGGCATTGCCTCCATGACTCAGGATATCACGGAACAGCAGCGGGCTGAGGCGGAGTTACGGGAGAGTGAACAGCGATTTCGCGATGTATCAGAAGCGGCGGGAGAATATCTTTGGGAGATTGATCTCGATGGCTGTTATACCTATGTGTCGGAGCGGGTTCGGGAGGTGAAAGGCTATGGGGTGAGGGATTTGTTGGGGCGATCGCCGTTTGATATTATGCACAAAGAGGATCGCCCTCGGGTACAACAAATTCTCACACAGGCCACCGCTGAGCAGTCAACCTTTAAACTCGAACATCGCAACGTAACTCCCGACGGCGAAATTGTCTGGGAAGAGGTGAATGGCGTACCTCATTTTGATAATCAAGGCCATCTGGTTGGGTTTCGTGGAGCGGCGTTGGGGATTACCGCTCGTAAACGCTCAGAATTGGAACTGCGTCAGTCGGAGGCTCAGTTACGCCAGAAAGCTGAAGAACTCGAGAAGACGTTACGGGAGTTGCAACAAACCCAAAGTCAGTTGGTGCAAAGTGAGAAGATGTCCAGTTTAGGCCAGTTGGTGGCTGGGGTGGCTCACGAGATTAACAATCCGGTGAACTTCATTTATGGCAATTTAACTCACGCGGAGGAGTATGTGGAGGATTTATTGGCGGTCATTGCCAGTTATCGAGAGCATTATCCCGAACCCGTTGAGCCGGTGCAAGAGGAGTTAGAGGCCTCGGATGTGGAATTTCTCGTTGAAGACTTCCCCCAGTTGCTCAATTCGATGCGAGAGGGGGCCAGACGTATTCGGGAAATTGTCGCCTCGTTGCGGAATTTCTCTCGTTTAGATGAGGCGGAGTCGAAACAGGCGAATCTCCATGAGGGGATTGATAATTCCCTGATGATTTTGCGGAGTCGGTTGAAGGAAACATCTCATCGCCGGGCCATTGAGGTGATTCGTGAATATGGGGAGATTCCTAAGATTGATTGTTATCCGGGCCAGTTGAATCAGGTGTTTCTGAACATTTTAGCCAACGCCATTGATGCCTTGGATGAACGGGATGGCGATCGCAGCCCCGAGGAGATGCGAGAACAGCCGAGTTGTATCTGGATTCGTACTCAACCGCAAGGCGATCGCGTCCTGATTTCTATTCGCGATAATGGCAATGGGATTCCTGATCGCTTGCGAGAGACGATCTTTAATCCCTTTTTTACCACAAAACCCGTGGGCAAAGGCACGGGGTTAGGCTTATCGATTACCTATCAGATTATCGTTGAGCGTCATGCTGGCAAAATTGATTGTTATTCGCGGTTGGGTGAGGGAACTGAGTTTGCGATCGAGATTCCCGTTACTCGCGTGACTTAAGGTTGAGGTGGGAGGTTGGGAGCGAGGTTTGATGGAGGCGGCTGTGTCAGCAAACCCTTACATAAGCCGGCGATCGCCTCGGTTTCGCCCCAGAGTTGGCAAAAAAGCCCCCTCCAACTCCCCCTCAAATGGACAAATTGCCCCATAATAGGACACTGATTGTTTTGTGACGGAGAACGAAAGGTCTATGGGTCGTGCTACCAAAGCCGTACTGGCGTACTCAGGCGGAGTGGATACTTCAGTCTGCATCCCCTACATGAAGAAAGAATGGGGCGTTGAAGAGGTCATCACCCTCGCGGCTGATTTGGGCCAGGGAGATGAACTCGAACCCATCCGCGAAAAAGCCCTCACCTCAGGGGCCAGTGAGTCTCTCGTGGCCAACTTACAAGAGGAATTTATCCGCGATTACGCCTTCCCCGCCATTCGGGCCAATGCTCTCTACGAAAATCGTTATCCCCTGTCTACGGCTCTTGCACGTCCTTTGATTGCGAAGAAACTGGTGGAAGTGGCGGCTGAGTATGGGGCTGATGCGGTG
The DNA here is from genome assembly GCF_046483825.1 of Sodalinema sp. Lineage (NCBI taxonomy): Bacteria > Bacillati > Cyanobacteriota > Cyanophyceae > Oscillatoriales > Oscillatoriaceae > Sodalinema > Sodalinema sp. Next base: position 2,188 of record NZ_JAWOCL010000103.1, on the reverse strand, counting down.
GCTCACGGCTGTACGGGTAAGGGAAACGACCAAGTTCGTTTTGATGTGGCGATCGCCGGCCTCAACCCCGATATCAAGGTTCTCGCCCCCGCTCGCGAATGGGGGATGAGTCGTCAAGAAACCATCGCCTATGGGGAAAAATTCGGCATCCCCTCCCCGGTTAAGAAATCCTCCCCCTATAGTATCGATCGCAACCTCCTCGGTCGCAGTATCGAAGCCGGTCCCCTCGAAGATCCTTGGAATGAACCTATCGAGGAGGAGGTGTTTTTGATGACCGAGGCGATCGCTAAAACCCCCGACGAACCCGAATATGCAGAAATCGGCTTCGAGGAAGGATTCCCCGTCAGCATCAACGGCCAGGCCCTGGCCCCAGTGAAACTCATCGAAACCCTCAACGCCATCACGGGCCGTCATGGCTTTGGGCGTATCGACATGATCGAGAACCGCCTCGTGGGGATTAAATCCCGCGAAATCTACGAAGCCCCCGCCCTCCTGGCCCTAATTTTGGCCCACCGGGACCTCGAAAGTCTGACCCTTCCCAAAGATGTCACCCAGTACAAACGGGGAATTGAAGACACCTACAGCCAACTGGTGTACAACGGCTTATGGTTTAGCCCCCTCAAAGGGGCCTTAGATGCGTTCATCGCCGAGACGCAAAAACGGGTGACGGGAACGGTTCGCATCAAGCTGTTTAAAGGGAACGCCCACATTGTCGGTCGTCAATCGGGTAATAGCCTCTACACCGATGAACTCTCCACCTATGGATCTGACGATAAGTTTGATCACAAAGCCGCTGAAGGGTTTATTTATGTGTGGGGACTTCCCAACCGAGTTTGGTCTCAACAATTACGAGGCTAATTGAACCTGTCCTCCAATCAGCACCAGATGAGTCTCTGAGGTGGATTGTTTCAGGTTAGGGTAGATATTCCCATTAGAGCCTTAAACCCCCTGATTTCGTGGAGAAATCGGGGGGTTTTGATGATGTTTCTACCGCCCAACTGGTGCGTTGTGGCAGCGTTGGGAATCTTCCCGTTCAACCCACAACGAACGGATGATTGCATGGCAACCCTCCAGGATGGGTAGAAGGCCATTACCGCCCTATGGCATAATGACGAATATAACCATGACTCACCGATGACTGCAAAAGACTACTTTCATGACATAGTTAAAATTGCCCTAATTAAAGATGATTGGTCAATTACCCATGACCCGCTTTTTCTGGACTTTGACAATAGCAAGATTCAAGTTGACTTAGCGGGAGAAAAACTGATTGCCGCTGAGCGAGGACTGCAAAAGATTGCTGTTGAAGTCAAAAGCTTTATGAGTCCGTCTCTCGTATATGCCTTTCATTTAGCATTAGGTCAATGTTTAAGTTACCGCCTAGCCTTACGAGACCAAGACCCAGGACGGGACTTGTATCTAGCGATTCCTGATTTTGCCTATCGGGACTTCTTTCGTCGTCCCTTTGCCCAATCTGTCCTGAACGAAGCAAAAATTTCCTTGTTAGTGTTTGACCCCAGCCAAGAGGTAATTGTTCAATGGATAGCCGCCGCCCAAAACTAGACCAATATCGCCAAATTGTTGGAGACCTTCTCCAACGCCACAGCCTAGATAAACCCAGTTTTGGTGATATTGAAGTGTACTATTTTGCCGACCCTGTTCATGACCATTATCAGGTCTTTCACGCCGGGTGGAATCGCTCTGACCGGATATTTGGGCCTCTAATTCATATTGATATCCTCAATGATAAAATTTGGATTCAATATGATGGAACCGAGGTGGGGGTTGCGAATGAATTGGTTGACCGGGGAATCCCCAAGCAGGAAATTGTCATCGCCTATCATCCTCCCGAGTTACGTCCCTATGGGGAGTTTGCGGTGTCGTGAGGAGGGGATAGTCTCTTGTCGGCTCTGTTCCGGCGGCTGACAAGGTTGAACCTTGACCGAGGACTGACAACTCGCCGCAACGCATCACGCGGGAGATTTCAACGAGATTGATGATCGGTAGGATGTGTTCCGGCGGCTGACAAGGTTGAACCTTGACCGAGGACTGACAACTCGCCGCAACGCATCATGTCGCGAGATTTCAACGAGATTGATGATCGGTAGATCAGTAGGATGTGTTCCGGCGGCTGACAAGGTTGAACCTTGACCGAGGACTGACAACTCGCCGCAACGCATCATGTCGC
>NZ_JAWOCL010000273.1:0-7827 GCF_046483825.1 Sodalinema sp. | reverse complement strand
GAGACGGGGACGGAACTAGCCACCCTCAGAGGGCATAGTGACTTGGTACTAGCAGTAGCGATCGCCCCGGACGGGAAACGAGCCGTCTCGGCATCGTATGATACAAACCTGAAACTGTGGGATTTGGCGACAGGGAATGTATTAGCCACGTTTATCGGGGAAGGTGCGATGTCTTCCTGTGCCATTGCACCGGATGGGGTGACGGTGGTGGCGGGGGGTGCTGGGGGGCGGGTGTATTTTCTGCGGTTAGAGGGGTTGAGGGGTTGAGAAATGGGGTTGCTTAACCCGATTGGGGTGAGGCGGCAAAGGTTAGGGCAGCCACCGGGTTTCTTTCCCTGCATCCGAATCACCAACCCGACCGCTATAATGGCAAAAACAAACCTCTGGAAAACAGGATGCCAATCACCTTAAACAAAGGACAAGAAAAATTATCACCCAGTAGGGGCGAAAAATTTTTCGCCCCCAAACCCATCAATTCCATAACCTGATTTCTCAATTAATCTGTATTGAAGTGAGCCACCATGAGTTTATCCCTTACGCCAGAAACTGAACAACGCATTGCCCATACCCTCAATCAGGGACAATACCGTTCCGCTGATGAAGTGATATTAGCCGCCTTAGAACTCCTAGAGAAACGAGAACAATATTTAGCCGAACTCCGCCAGCAAATCGAAATCGGGTCAAGCCAAATTCAACAAGGAAAAGTTACCGATGGAGAACTGGTTTTTAGTCGTCTGTTCAACGGTTTACAGCGACAGATAGAGGATTCCTAAAGGGGACTTATTCATTCTCTGATGCTGCTCTAGCTGACTTGGAGACCATTTCTGTATCCCTATCGGAAATAAACCCAGACTTAGCGATTAGATTTTTTGAAAAAGTCCGGGATAAATGCCGTCAGTTTGCTCAATTTCCCTATATGGGCAAAAACTACGGTCACATCAAGACAAATCTCCGAGGTTTGATTGTGGAAAATCACATCATATTTTACTTCCCTCGACCTGACGGTATCGATATTGTTCGCATCATTAATGGTTATCGAGACCTAGAATCATTAAATATCTGAAAATCTACTCAGCGAACTGTTACCAACCGTTAATCAGTTATCTCATCAAGATAAACTTCGACTGATCCACTTTCTCCTCTTGGCAGTCGCTAAGGAGGAAGGGTGTAGCCTAGAACTAACCAGAGAAGTTGACTCGGCGAATGAGTTGCTCCAGCAGCTTGCATCGACTGAGGCAGTGGTATGGTCGCCGCAAACAGATAGCGCATCTGTTCAGGTATTGTCGGATCTTCTGGTGGCAGCAAAGACAGCATCTAATGATTGATGGACAACGATATTCATTCACTGAACGAATTGATCGTCTTGGGCGCTCCTACTGCGACTATTTGCCCTTGACGCTCACGTTAGGCGATCGCTCTGTGGACGTGACGGCGTTGCTAGATACAGGCGCAAGTGTCAATGTTTTGCCCTACGAAATCGGTTTACAACTAGAAGCAATCTGGGAAAATCAGACGGTTTCAATCCCCTTAAGCGGTAATTTGGGTGGGAGGGATTCACGAGGTTTGGTTGTATCGGGTGCGATCGCTCAGTTTCCTCCCGTGCTACTGGCGTTTGCTTGGACTGAATCGCGAGATGTACCCGTTATTCTTGAACAAATGAACTTCTTTGCAGAGTTCAATGTATGTTTTTATCGACACAATTTGGCTTTTGAAGTTTGCCCCAAGGATAAAGGAATTTTAATTCAGCCCAAACAGCCTTTTCCTCCGACTACTTTAAACGAAGTAGCGGGGTGTTTAAAGTATCAAGGTTCACCCAAAACCTTAGAGGATATGGAAGCGGCTATTTGCCAAGGCATTCAGGAACAATGGCATGATTGCAGTTGAACCCAATATTGTAGTTCGGCTTCTAACTCAAGATAATCCAGTCCAATATCAAAAAACCCTAGAACTTTTTGAAAACCCCAAAATCTTCATTGCCAACACCGTTATCCTAGAAACCGAATGGGTGCTGAGATTTGCTTGTCAGTTTAAACGAAATCAAATTTGTTCGGCTTTGCGGAAACTTTTGGGATTATCCAATGTTTACTTAACTAACCCGATGTTAGTTCATCAAGCCCTACTGTGGCATGAAAATGGTTTGGATTTTGCCGATACTTTGCATCTCGCTCAAAGTCAAGATTGCGAGCAATTCTACACATTCGATGAAAAATTCATTAAAAATGCCAGAGATCTAACCAATTGTGAAATCAAAAAACCAGGCGATTAAGAAGAAATAAGAAAAATGGTGTATTTTCTGCGGTTGGAGGGGTTGAGAAACCGGGTTGCTTAACCCGATTGGGGTGAGGCGGCAAAGGTTAGGGCAGAAACTGAGTTTATGGGATGTGGGTGAAGGGCAAGAAACTCGGTTGCTGGGACGATTCGAGCAAAGCCTCAAGCATAGTCAACCCTATAATAGAGTCCTCAAATGGCTCGAATTGATTTTTAAATCAACAATAATCAATCAAAAATAACTTATAACCGGTAAAATTCCGTGATTTTGTATTCAATTAGACAGTCAGCCCGGCTCAGGAGTTGTAAAGATACAAGAACTCTGGAGATCCAAGACCTCAAGAGCGTTGGATGAAGAGGCTTACCCCAAACAGAGGAAGCCATCGCCCACCAACAGTAAGTTCAGTTATCAGGTTGCCAAGTCTAATGTCGAGTTCCGTAAAGATGTCTCAGGGCGCGATCGCCGACCTAAAACAAGACGTCAAACAAGGCGATCGCCTAGCCCTAATCAGTCTCTGTATCGCCTTAATTTCAGTCTCATTTGCACCAATTTTCATCAGATTTAGCGAACTCGAACTCGGTCCAAATGCCACTGTCTTTAACCGTCTATTCTTCTTTCTAATCATCTTCGGTTTTGGTCGATTTTGCCAGAGCCGAATCTCGCCAAGCGAGCCAATCGAGGACGTTCAAGCCATAACCCGCCAGCAATGGCTACTCCTCATTGGCATAGGTGCTGTCGCCATTACCTCATTAGTCCTATGGGCAATGTCCTTGCAATATACCACCGTCGCCAAAAGTATGTTGCTCAATAACCTAACCCCAATCTTCACCAGTTTAGGAAGTTGGCTTTGGCTGGGCAAAAGATTTGACAAGCGGTTTTTAATCGGCATGACCATTGCCCTAGTTGGCGCGATCGCCCTAGGAATCGAAGATATTAACGGCAGCGAAGGAACCCTCATCGGAGATAGCTACGCCCTTCTCTCCGCCGTCTTTCTGGGGCTTTACTTTCTCATCGTCGAACAACTGCGATCGCGCTTCACAGCGACCACCATCCTCCTCTGGCGTTGCGGTATCGGCAGCCTCCTCCTCCTCCCCCTGGTTTTCGTCATCGAAGGACAACTCTTTCCCCAGAGTCTAAACACCTGGCTAGCCGTCCTGGGACTGGCCCTCATCAGCGAAGGACTCGGCCAACGACTGCTGGCCCAGAGTATGGACAAACTCTCGTCAAGTTTCGTCTCCCTCTTCCTCCTCCTCGAACCCATGGTAAGTGCCATCCTCGCCTGGTGCATCTTCAACGAAGCCCTCAACCTAATCACCGGAATTGCCTTTATCATCGTTTTTAGCGGCATCTACCTCGCCAAAACCAGCCAAGCCGCCGTCGCCGAGTAATAGCCGATTGCCCTCTCCCCCCTCCCCGAGGAATGGTAGTCTAGCAATCAGTTCCGCGAAACCGGACAGTGCTACCGTAAATCGTCACCCAAAATCGTCACCTAGGGCAAGATCGAATCAACCCAACATCTGCCGGTTGCCCGTTGCCCGTTGCCCTTTGCCCCCCTTCTGCCATGACTCAGTCTCTCGAACGACATACCCTCAGACCCCATGGAGTCTATGCCCTTCATGGACTTGCTGTGCTTCCCACCGCGAACCCAGCAACTGGCCAAACACAACCAGAACTCATCGCCGTGGATGCCGTTCGGGGCTATATCATTGCTGTCAACCCAGAAACCGACGATACCCGCATCTTAAACCCCCATAACGCCGCCGACTTCATCGGCGTGGGGGGGATGACCATCTGGGACAATACCCTCTGGTTTACCCGAGGCGATAGCATCTACTTCTGCAATCTCGATGACTTCATCGCCCAACGCTTTATCACCCTCCCCTACGCCCTACAAGGGTTGGCTGTTCAAGGCGGGGCCATCTACGTCAGTTGCCAAAAAGAAGCCCTCATTTACGTCTTCTCCCGAGATAGTCAAAAAGAAATAACCAGCTTCTACGCCCCCGGCGTAGGAGTCGAAAACCTCGCCGTTCGCGGCGAAGAACTCTGGGTCACCGATACCGTCGAGCAAACCGTGTACTGTATGGATCGCGGCACAGGGTCCATGCACTTCAGCGTTCTCACCCCCTTCTCCTCACCGACCGCCCTAACCTTCTATCCCCATCCTGAACTCGACGAAGATCTGCTATACGTCGCCTACGCCTACGAAGAACCCTATATCCGGGACGACCCCAACGCCGCCAACCCCTATCAACTCACCTTCCGCGATCGCACCTTCATCCATCCCCTCCACCTCTACCACAACGCCGAAAACCATTACACCCTCTCCAACGGCTACCGCATCGAAATGACCTACACCGAGGAACTCTCCCCCCTCGACGCGGTGGAACTCAAAGACTTTGAATGGCACATTGCCCTTCCCGTCAACACCCCCCGCCAGAGAGTTCACGGTATCGAGTCTATCGGCCTCCCCTTCGAAACACGGGTCATCCAAGAACAACCCATGGCCGTCTTCAAGTTTGACCATCTCAAACCCTTTGAAGCCCGAATTTTCGGCTGGAAAGCCATCCTCGATGTGCGAGGAATCAAATATAACCTCAAACCCGGCGATGTCAGCGACTTACCCGAGTTACCCCCAGAGTATCCCGAACGGTATCTCGTCGATAATGACAACCTGGCTATGGATACCGACACGGTCCAGCGGGCGGCCCGTAACGCCGTCGGCCGTGAAACCAACCTACTGCGGCAAGTCTTAAGTATCCGCGATTATGTCTACGATCGCCTCGAATATGGCATCAAACCCCATATTGATACCCCCGATGTGGCCCTGAAACGGGGTATGGGGTCTTGTGGGGAATATGTGGGGATTCTCCTGGCCCTATTGCGTCTCAATGGCATTGCCTGTCGGACCGTCGGCCGCTATAAATGCCCCGCCCAAGCGGAACTGCGGGAAGTCCCCATGCAGCCGGACTTTAACCATGTCTGGCTCGAGTTCTTTGTCCCCGGCTATGGCTGGATTCCCATGGAGTCGAACCCGGATGGCATGAACGATCGCGGTCCCCACCCCCTACGCTTCTTTATGGGGTTAGCCTGGTATCACCTAGAATTAGTCAAAGGGGCAAAATTTGAAAGTCTGATGAAAGACGGCAAGCGACTCCCCAAAACCGAAGTGTCCATGGGAGACTTAGCCATCAACCATGTGCGATTCCGGATTTTGGAAGAATTGCCACCTCCTACCCCCAGCACCGCAACCGACCCCACAGCCTAATTTTTCGAGCATGGTGAATCATCTAGCTGACCTGCAAAATCAAATCAGCGATACCCTCAAACGCTATCAACATCGCGTTGATTATCTGGCGATTCGCCTAGAAGAGTCCCAGGGAACCGATATTTTCATTCGGGGGATTCAGAAGCCGTCCAATGCTGACCATCAAATTGAAACCCTCAGCGAAGATGTCAGCCTTGGCGGGCAAGTACGGGCCTGTTATAAGGGAGGCTGGGGCTTTTCGAGTTTTAACCGACTCTCCCAATTGGGCGATCGCGTTGAGGAAGCCGTCACGGCGGCCCGTCTCGTGGGTTGTGAACAGACGGAACTGGCCCCGATTCCCATCCTCAGCGATATCTGTCAACTGCCCCTGACGGGAACCAACCCCCGCGAGATTGACCTGAAACAGAAAAAAGACCTCTGCGATCGCTATATCGAGCAACTCTTAAGCGTCAGCCCCCGCATGACCACCACCTCAGTCCGCTATAGCGACTGTACCAAACGCCTCCTGATTGCCACCTCAGAAGGGTCATTCATCGACCAATCCTGGGTAGACCTCGAAATGCGTTTCGCCGCCACGGCCCGGGACGGGGAGACGGTACAAACCGGCCGAGAAACCAGTGGCTCTCGTCGTGGCTATGAGGATATGACCGCCCTTGATAAACAGGTCAAAAGCGCCGCAGAACGGGCGGTAGAAGCCTTAGAATTGCCCTGTGTACGGGGGGGGACTTATCCCGTCGTCATTGACCCAATTCTCAGCGGTTTATTCGTCCATGAGGCCTTTGGCCATCTCTCCGAGGCCGATATGGCCTATGAGAACCCCGACTTACTCGAAGTCATGAGCCTGGGACGACGATTCGGCAGCGAGGACTTACAGATTTTTGACGGTGCAGCCCCCCAAGGTCATCGCGGCAGTTATCTTTACGATGACGAAGCGACTCCCGCCACGACGACCCAACTGATTGAAAATGGGGTCTTAGTGGGGCGACTTCATTCTCGGGAAACCGCAGGACGCTTGGGAGAAGCCGCCACGGGAAATGCCCGTTGTTTGGACTATCAGCACTCCCCCATTGTCCGCATGACGAACACTTGGATTGGTCGGGGAACGACTCCCGTTGACCAACTCTGTGCTGGCATCAAGGAGGGGGTCTATGCTCGTAATTGGTTAGGAGGGATGACCAATGGGGAGATGTTTACCTTTAGTGCTGGGGAAGCCTGGATGATTCGCAATGGGGAGTTAGGGGAGAAGGTGCGAGATGTCACCTTATCGGGCAATGTGTTTCAAACTCTGGCGGATATTGAAGCGATTGGCGATGATTTCTACTGGGATGAGTCTGGCGGCTGTGGGAAGGGGGGACAAAATGGCTTACCGGTTGGCTGTGGTGGCCCGAGTTTGCGGATTAATAATGTGGTGGTTGGGGGAGAGGCTTAAAGGATAAGGCTATCAACCTTGAAACGAGGAAATGAATGAGATCCTTGGTTGTTGAGGGCAATTATTTGGAGCGTCTTTACTGCAAGATTTTGGCGATCGCACCCTGAATGTCCCCATCCGCCGGTCGTTTAGCAAACTGTTCGTGGCTATAAATCCAGACCAACTTAATGGTTGATGTTGTTTCGTTAACCAAGTACATCAAGCGAATTTGTCCAGATGCTCCCTTGGCTACACAGATTTCGAGTTTATGGAACGTCCAGTCTTCCGGTAGCTTTAATTTTCTTGGCAATGGCTCCTGTCGAGATTTATTAGGGTAGGGATTGATAAGTAAACCTTCTAGTTCATCCCCAATCTTATCCAAATGAGGCTTTATGACTTTTTTCAGTTTTTTAAACGAGCGACAATAGTGATCAGACGGTTCAATCGAGAAGGGTTGTGAGCCAGTCATGCACCTCTCCTTGAGAAATTCGAGTTGACGAGTTCTCGGCTAACCCCTGACTCACAACCTCAGACATAACACCTTCATAGGTTGGGTTATCTCGTTCGATTAGGTCGAGTTTTTGCAAGCCTAATTCTTTCATATCCTGAAGTTGAATCGGCTCTGTTGATGCGGCTTCAGGAGTTAAGCCTCGACGAGCTTTTTTCCAGGGAAACTCTCCGTGGGTCATCTCACTGAGTCGATAGGCGTGATACCCGCCAAAGTAGCTCCAGGTCTCATCTAAGACTTGTTTTTGTTCGGGAGGAATCGCTTTTAATTCATCCAGACTCGGAATAGGAAGTTGTTTGGCTTCAAACTCGTGATAAAACCGGTAGGCTGGAGGGCAAACTGGGCCATAACGCCAAGCCTGAATCACCTCATTGAAG
>NZ_JAWOCL010000002.1:0-27958 GCF_046483825.1 Sodalinema sp. | reverse complement strand
AGGCAAGAGGCAAGAGGCAAGGGGGGAGGGGGGGAATGGGAGACTAAATATGATAGGTTGAGATGTGTTAGATGTCGAGGTCAGTGGCTGGAGATGGCGTACTTAAACCTGCGGGGTGTTGACCATTACTATGAATGGATTACGGGGGAGTCTGGGGGAGACGAGAAGCCAGTCATGGTGTTTCTGCATGGCTGGGGGGGGTCGGGACGCTATTGGCGGAGTACGGCCCGGGCGTTGAGCGATCGCTTCGATTGTTTACTGTACGATATGAGGGGCTTCGGGCGATCGCGGCTGCCGGATAAAAGCCAACTTGAGGCGGCCCTGGATTATGAACTCGAAACCTACGCTGATGACTTGGCGGCGTTGCTGGATGCCTTGGTGGGCGATCGCCAGTCCTCCCAAGTTTATCTCAACGCTCACTCCATGGGAGCCTCCATCGCGACCCTATTTATCAACCGTTATCCTGAACGAGTCAAGCGGGCCATCCTCACCTGTAGCGGCATTTTCGACTACGACGAACGCAGTTTTACCGCTTTCCACAAGATTAGTCGTTGGGTGGTGCAATTTCGCCCCCAGTGGCTGGCTTCCGTTCCCTGGGTTGATCGTTTGTTTATGGCTCGCTTTCTGAACAAGACCATACCAAGTTACGAAAGTCAAGCCTTTCTCGCAGATTTCTTGATGGCGGATTTCGAGGCGGCGTTGGGTACGGTGTTGACGTCGGTTAGCAAGCAAGCGGCAGAAACCATGCCGAGTGAGTTCGCCAAAATCAGGGTTCCCACGCTCTTGGTGGCGGGGGAACGAGATATTATTATTCCGGCTGCGATGGGCCGTAAAGCCGTGGAACAGAACAAAAAGGGGATGGTTCAGTATCTCGAAATCGCCGAGACGGCCCATTTCCCAATGTTAGAAGATGCCTCAACCTATCTCGGGGGAATCGCACCCTTTCTAGCGGTTTAAGGCAATAGGTAAGAAATAGGCAAGAGGCAAGAGGCAGTAGGCAGTAGGCAGTAGGCAGTAGGCAAGAGATAGCGGTGGTGATGATAGTTCCCAGTTCGGGGAATCCCCGTTCCCTTGTTCCGCCCTTTTGCCTCTTGCCTCTTGCCATCCCCTCCTGGGAGGGGTTAGGGGTGGGTTATGCCTTTTGCCTTTTGCCTTTTGCCTTTTTCTTCCCTAACCCACCGATTGCGGGGTTTTCTCTGAGGTGGGTTCTTTTGTATTTTGATTGAGTTGTCCGCCGAACTTTTGTAGTTCGTAGAGTTTCACACCAATTTGATATTCATACTGACTCAACAAACGACCATAAATATAGCCGGCGTGACCATCTAAAAAGCCCAATTGCAAGATATAAAAGAGGATAAAGCGCAACAATGGTTTGAAGGGAAGACGTACCCAAATTTTCTTAAGAAAACGCTTGCGTTGTACGGAATCTCCGAATAAGTTAGCGCCAATGGTTCCGTCTTCAGCTTGACCCGAAAGGAGGTTATAATAGACCCGAGCTTCCCAGTTAGAATAACGATTGTGACGAGCGAGCCAGTGATAAATATCTCGGAAGTCGATATGTAACATATCTTCTTTGAGATAACCGGCTTGGCTGGGAAGAACCACGTGTTCGTGAACTTCGTTGTCGCCGGTGTTGGGAACAGCCTCGGTACTTAGGTTTTCATAGCGACCGAGTTTGTGCTTGAACAGGCGTAAATTCCAATCGGGGTATTTACCGCCGTGACGAATCCATTTGCCTAAGAAAAAGACGCGGCGGTTGAGATAGTAGCCGTCTTTTTCATTTTGTTCGATGACTTGGGCAATTTCATCCCAAAGTTCTGGGGTGATGCGTTCGTCGCAATCGACAATTAACACCCAGTCATGGCTGAAGGGTAAGTTATCTAAGGACCAATTTTTCTTTTTGGGCCAACGTCCATTAAAGTGAAATTGAACGACGTTCGCGCCGTACTGTTCGGAGATTTCACAGGAGCGATCGCTACTTTGGGAGTCTACCACAAAGACTTCGGCGGCCCGGGAGACACTTTCGAGACAGGCGGGGAGATTAGATTCCTCATTTTTTGCGGGAATGAGGACAGATACGGGAATTTTATGATCAGTCGAAGACATACAAGCTAACCTACACAGTTTAAGGGAACGGGGATTGAGTAGAGAGGAGGGGAATTGATGCACTCAACGAGACTTAAGGGGATGTTTCCGGGCGATCGCCTGGGAGGTCTTTGGGCGGAAAGAGCATCCCCTCAATGGCAGACCCTAGATAGCCAATCTGACCGTAAGCATACACCAAATTCTCGAAGCGTTGTGCAGGATCGCGCACAAATTTAAGGGATTTATAAAGTCCTCGGGCGATTCGTTCTCCTCCTCGTAACAATTGTTTAGACCCGGCATTTCCGGCAAGTTGTTCCCGATAACACTCACTCACCCCTTGCCACCAGCCTCGTTGCAGAAACCAACTGCGGTTCACTCGTTCTGGGGCCACATTATGGGCGACTAAGGCGTTGGGAAGATAGGCGACTTGCCAACCGAGATTTAAGGCCTTTTCGGTCATGTAGAGTTCTTCATTGGAGAGTAGTTTTTTACCCACTCGTCCCAGATTGGGGTCAAAACCGCCAATCTGATTGAGGAAGTCTCGGCGAATACAGTAGTTTAAGCCTCGGGGGGTGAGTCCTGGGTTTTCAATCAACCGCAGCTCGTCTCCTAAATCATAACGCCCCAGACAGCCGGACATCTCATCGGAGAGCCAGGGCGGTTGAGACATACCCTCGGCCCAGATGAGGGTGACTTTGCCACCGGCGATCGCCAATTTATCATTCTCCTCGAAGGCGCGACAAAGGCAACTTAGCCAGGTGGGGGTGGCCACGGCATCGTCATCGAGATAGGCAATCAGCGGCGCTTCGGTGGCGTTGGCTCCGGTGTTGCGGGCAACGGATAGCCCTAGGGTGGGTTCCCAGATATACCGGAGACGAGGATGAGGCGATCGCGCGTCAATGACGGCCTTGGTGTTGTCTGTCGAACCGTTGTCAACGACGATGACGTCATAGTTCTGGCACTCTGACTGGTTCAGGAGACTGTCAATCGCGGCCCCGAGATAGGTATCTCGGTTGTGAGTACAGATAATTGCAGAGATGTTTAGATCGGACATGAAATCCTCAAAGGCCAGTGACTCGGGGAACGGCCGATAGGCTTGCCGTTCTCGTCTGTTATAGCAGATGAGGGCAAGAGGCAAAAAGAAGGGAATAGGGAACAGGGAACGGGGAACAGGGAACAGGGAACAGGGAACAGGGAACAGGAGGGAACGGGGAACAGGGAACAGGGAACAGGGAACAGGGAACAGGAGGGAACGGGGAACAGGGGATAGGAGAGAACGGGGACAAAAAAAATTCCTCCCGCATCACCAGGAGGAATTAAGAGGAACTGTCGCATCGAGTGAGGAAATTGCATCGAGGGCCTTATGCGGACTCAGGGCATCGCACCCAGATCAAATCTTTACGTTTAGCAGAATCGAGGAACTGAAGTTCCGCACTTAACTTAACCCGATGACTTGAGTATGACAGCGATCGCCCGACAGACGCAGTGATACGCATCCTGAGTCTCCGTGATACTGCCGTAGATTTGAGGTGACGCACTGCGGGTTCTCTTGGTGATGCAATTGCGGGCTTGACGGTGATCTGACTCACAGTTTCCACTTAAGTAGTTTTTCTGAGTCGTTTTCCCTAGATATCTCCGTACACGGGAACGGCGGCGCCACGTACATCTCGGGCGGCCTCGGAGGCGAGGAAACAAATCACGTCAGCCAGGGAACTCGGTTTGACCCAAGTGTCGGCGTTGTCATCTCCCATTGCGGCCCGGTTGCTGGGAGTATCGATGACGCTGGGAAGGACGCAGTTGGCGGTAATGCCGGTGTTTTGGGTTTCGGCGGCGATGGACTTGGTGAGGGCGACGACGGCGGCTTTGGCGGCACAATAGGCCGCTAATTGCGCTCCCGGTTCGACGGCTCCCCGTGAGCCTACGGTGACGATACGGCCGTAGCCCTGTTGCCGCATTTGAGCCAAACTGTATTTACAGGCTAAGAAGGTGGTGTTGAGGTTGAGATCGAGGTCTTTGCGCCAATCGCTATAGTCGTACTCATGAGTTGCTCCCATAGAGAAGCCGCCGACGAGGTGAATCAAGACATCAACTCGCCCCATATCCTCAATCAGTTGGCGGACGGCACTTTCATCGAGTAAGTCAAGGAGGACAAACTGGATTTTTGAGAAGTCCTCCGGGGACATCTGTTGTTTGAGGCGATCGACTTCGGCGGTGTTGCGGTAGGGAATGGTGATGCTGGCCCCCTGGGCGACAATTTTGGGGGTGACGCCCATCCCTAGGCCTCCGGTTCCTCCGGTGAGTAAGACAGTTTGACCCTTCACAAGCAAATTTCTCCTGTACTGAGGTTGAGTTCTAGTCTGTTCACTTCTAGTCTACGGAGATTAGTAGCTCACTTCTAGGGTGACGGAGGCGGTGATTTGTTGTTCTCCGCCCTCGATGGGGGTTGAGGCGTCGGCGGCCAGGGCTTCGGTCCGTTGGTACCTCACTGGGGGGGAACCGTACTGGCTACCACTGATGTTGATGCTGACGACCTCCCGCCGTTGCAGGTTGAGGCTGGCGAGAACGACATCGGCTTGAGAGCGAGCGTCTAGGGTGGCTTCTTGGAGGGCGCGATCGCGGGCCTGGGCGATGGCCGTGTCACTGGCGACAAAGCTGACTCCGTTAATGCGCGTTGCACCCCGTGAGACGGCGGTATCGAGGAGTTCTCCGGCGGCGTCGGTGGAAATTTGGAAACTGACGGTGTTGGAGGCGCGATAGCCGCTAATCACCTGTTGGTTGTCACGACGGGTATAGATGGGGTTGAGACGAACGCCGGTGGTTTGGAGTTTGTCCACATTGCGCGATCGCAGCAGTTCAACCACGGCCGAGGATTGACGAGCGGCTTGTTGTTGCGCCGCTTCAGCGGTCTCCGCATCGACTTCAACGCCTAAACTCACCTGAGCGATGGTGGCGGGGATAAAGACCGATCCTTGTCCTTGAACGGTGAGGGTTCGCAGGGATTGTTCTTGGGCCATAACGGGGGGTTGGCCGATAAGGGTGATGGTTCCAGAGGCGAGCATGAGGGCGGCTAGGGGGGTGAGTAAGCCTTGAGATAGACGATTCATGAACATTCTCCGTAATAGGAATCAATGGCCTTGATTTTGACCTAAGATGCCCTTCCCCAGCCGTGAGACTGTGACAGAAGCTGATCAGCCTAGATGCTCGCCAATTTCTAGGCGGGTTCCATTGGCAAAGTCCCAGCCGGACTGGGTTTTCTTGCCTGCTAGTTGTACTTCATCGAGTAACAGGAGTCCAGATCCTGTTTGCAGCACTGGCCCCAAATTCTTGATAATCTGTACCACCTCTCCCGGTTCTCCTGAATCCGGGTTGAGGCGATCGCCCCAGGACTGTAATTGTCTCACCAACTCCTCAGGAAGTTGCTTATAATACTGCTCAGCGACGGGAACCGTGGCCTTAACTTTCAGGGACTGCTCTCGAAACTGGGTGACGGCATTGGGATAGAAGCCACGCACCTGATTATGGAGGGCGATCGCCGGCCGCGTCCAATCGAGTTGATAGTCAGATTTCTCAATCAGTCGTGCATAGGTCGCCGCCTCGTCATCTTGGGGGGTGGCTTGCAGGGTTCGGGCCTCTAATCCTTGCAAGGTCTCCACCAGTAGAGAACCACAGTCTTGAGCTAAACGCGCGGCGACATCCCAGGCGTTATCCAGTAGGTGAATATCCAGAGAGGACTTCAGTAACATCGCCCCCGTATCCATCCCGGCATCCATCTGCATGGTGGTCATCCCGGTTTGGGGTTCTCCGTGGTACAGACACCATTGAATCGGGGCGGCCCCCCGATATTTCGGTAACAGGGAACCATGGCCGTTAATACAGCCGAGTCGGGGCATTTCTAAAATCTCTTGGGAGAGAATTTGTCCATATGCCACAACAACAAATACATCTGCTTGACTGTTTCGCAATTTGTCAAGGGTTTCGACATCTTTCTTAATCTTTTGCGGTTGCCAAATGGGAATCCCGGCTTCTACGGCAACGGTTTTGACGGGGGAGGGAATTAAGGTTTTGCCCCGGCCTCGGCGTTTGTCGGGCTGGGTGACGACGGCTGACACCTCAAACTCGGGATGCTCGATGAGGGTTTTGAGGCTGGGGACGGCGAATTGGGGGGTTCCTAGGAAGATGAGGTTCATGAGAAGGGAACAGGGAACAGGGAATAGGGAATAGGGGGGATTAGGGTCTGACTCGGATTTCGATGCGGCGGTTGCGTTGGCGGTTGGCGGGACTGTTGTTGCTGGCGGCGAAGCGACTGGACCCATAGCCGATACTGACCCAGCGTAGAGGGGTGTCGGTGTTGCTGGCGAGATATTGTTCGACTTGTTGGGCTTGCTCAAAGGTTTTCTCTAAACTGGCATCGTTGTCGTCGGTTGCGTCGAGGTAGCCGCCGATGTAAACTGTTGCGCCTTCGAGGGTTTGTAGTTCGTCGAGGAGGCGATCGAGGATGCTGGCTCGGGTGGGATCGAGGACTTCGCCACTGTCGGAGAAGAGAATATCACTGGGAAGGGTCAGTCGTAGGGGCATTCCGGGGCTGATTCGGGGAGGGGCGATCGCCTCGGGAGGGTCAACGATCGCCTGAAGTTCGTTTAACTGAGTGGAAATCAGGGTCACTTGGGACTGAATATCGGTCTTTTGGGCTTCGAAGGTGTTTTCCTCCTCTGTGGCGTCTTCTGTTGCGGGAGCCTCTTCGGGTGTCAGAGCCGCGAGTTGTCGATTCAGTTGCGTCACCTGCTCTTGTAACTCAACAATCGTGTCCTGGAGTTGGTCGCGATCGAGGTCGGCGGGGGGAGCGTCGGGGTTCGGTGATGACGGTGGCGGGTTGGTGATTTGGCGAATTTGCACTCGCCAGCGTTCGCTGAGGGGTTTTTCGGGGTTGGCTTGTGGGGACCTTTGCGCCCAAACGACGCCGCCAATCACCCCTAGGCTGAGACTCACACCTAGGGTCAACAGGCGAACGATAAAGATGGCGATCGCCCCGAGCCAAGATCCTGACGATGACGGGGGAGCCGATGGGGCTGATCGCCCGGCACGACGGCGATCGCGGCGGGAGCGAGCGGTGTTGGGATCTGGGGGAGGAGATTGGCTCATAGGGGCTTAACGTCGTCCATCCCAGGGGCCAATTTGGATCGTCCCCCGAGGTGTAAAGACCACTCGAAACTCAGCAATGGGAACTAGGGTAACGCGATCGTCTTGAATCTCGACTCCTGCCGCTGGATTGTACAGAGGTTCAATGGGAAGTTCGCCAAAATAGGCGGATGCGATATCCGAGAGGGGTTCATATTGAGTAATTTCTCCGTCCTCGGTGACGGCCAGACGATAGTCTAAATTGCGATCGAAGACTGGTGTTGTCTCCCATTCCTCATAGAGCGCATCGCGCACCTCGAAGATGAGCCGATCAATGGTGGCGATGTCGGTAAGGCGAGGGGTGCGGCTGGGGCGAGAGGTGCCATCCCAGGGACTCACTTGTAAGACGCCATTGGGCCGAAAGACGACTTTGTACTCAGCCAACGACTCCACGGCGGCGGTTCCGCCATCTACGGGGAGATACAACACGCTCGATAGGGGGGTTTCCCCGTCAAACTCGCGGGCGCGATCGCTGTCTGGACGATAGCCGACGACGGCGCCATCTTCGCCAACGCTGACGCGATAGACTAAATCCTCGTCAAAGGTTGGGGCGGTTGTCCAAGCTTCGTCCAGTTCGTGATAGAGCTTATAGCGCAATGCGGCTAGTAAGTCGGGATCCTCGATGGGGGTGACGGTATCGGCCAACTGCGCCGGGTTTCCTTCGTCTCCAGGATTGGATAAGGGTTCTGGGGGCGAGTCGTTGGCCGTTGGGGTGGCGATGGCCTCGCTGAGTTCTTCGGTTTCTTCGATGACGTTCTCCCGAGGGGGGTCGACTTCGGGAACGGGTAAGGGAGACAAGGCCAAGGCGGCCACCACTAGACTCGATACGCCGATGGCGAAGGGGGCGGCCCGTTGGCTGACGGGTTCTTCGTTTTTCGCTTGGCGGCGGTTTCTCGGGAGTAGCTTGAGTTGGTGATCGGGAAGGGTGCGGCGATCGCTCAAGAGTTGATCGACCACGTCGACTAAGTCAAACAGTTGTAGGGTGGTTAGATCAATTTGCAGGGGTTCGGAGGGATTGGCGTCTTGGGGCGATCGCAGATTGAGGCGATGTAACCCTCCCTCTAGCGGTGTGAGGGTCACCCAAGACTGAGGCGATTGGACCGCAACCTTGCCCATTCCCAGGAAACTCTGGGTATAGTCGCTGGTGGCGGCGACTAACTCATTGAGGAAGTCGATTCCACCGCTGAGGGCGTTGGGTTTGCCCAAGACGTGACATTCAGCATTGACGAGAACGCAGAGACGCGCTCGCGCCGACTGCTGCGATTCCGAGTCCCCATTTGGCTCATCCAACCCTTCTACAATCAGGGTACATCCCGGTAAACTATACTTGCGCCGTACAACCATCAGACCTCTCCATCAAACAAACTCACCCAAAACCGAGTTAAACCTGCGGTTCCGGTACAAAATAGTAACTTTTCTAGCAACTCAACTGCCAGATTATCGAGCTTTTCGTCCGTGTCGTAAACCATCACCCCGGAACGACGGGGATTCATGCGGCTGCGGAAGTGGGTGCGAAAACGGGAGAGATAAACGGCCAACTGAGGATGTTTCTCTAAGGGCAGGTTCTGCTCCCGTAACTGCTGGGCCTCTTTGTTGAGTTGCCGTAGCCGCAGCATCATCGATCGCGCAAGCTGACAGGTAATAATGGTTAGGACTTTCGCTTCCTCTTGGGAGAGGGGACGGCGGCGACTGGCTCGCCGTAGGGGATTGGTATTGCGGATACGCCAAACGGTGACGCGATCGCTCAAAACCGAATTCAGTTCCAACTGATGGGCCAGACTCAGGATTTTCTCAGATCCACTGAGATCGAGAGCCTCGATCGCCAACAACATCAAATCCAGTTGGACACGAGTTCGCCGGGAACAGCCGTGATGAGTCACCGGCATATCCGGCAATTGCTGTTGTAGTAGCGTGAGAGTGGAATCACGTGTTTTCGGAGGATTGGATACCATGAGGCGCGACGCTGACAGGTGAACGTGGTTAGTGGGCGATGCAAGTGGGCGATGCAAGTGGGCGATGCAAGTGGGCGATGATTGGGTCGTTCCATCAACCGCTCAAAGCTAGATTATTACATTCTCGGCGATCGCTAGCATTCCCGGCCCGTTTCCCCCAGGTCAAGTTGAACGCTTTGACCTGGGAAGTTTCCTGATAGGATTTGTGGAGACTGATACCCATGTCCCCAGTCCCACGAGTTCATCGAAAGCGCGAGAAACACGTCATAATCACGCCATAATCATCATGGATCTAAAATCCCTCATCCGCGACGTTCCCGACTTCCCCAAACCCGGAATTGTCTTCCGAGACATCACCACCCTGCTGGCAGATCCCGAAGGACTCCGTTGCACCCTCGATCGCCTGGTAGAGCAATGCAGCTCACTCCGCCCCGATATTATCATTGGCATGGAGTCCCGTGGCTTTCTTTTTGGCGTGCATCTAGCCTACCGTCTCGGGGCCGGCTTTGTTCCCGTCCGTAAACCGGGAAAACTGCCTCGGGCGGTCCATCGTGTTGAGTACGAGTTGGAATATGGCCGCGATCGCCTCGAAATGCACCAAGACGCCATTCCGGCGGGAGCCAGAGTTTTGGTCGTCGATGATCTGATCGCCACTGGGGGAACCGCCAAAGCCACGGCGCAACTGGTTGAACACTCCCAGGGCGATTTAGTTGGCTTTGCCTTTGTCATTGAACTCAACGCGCTGGCTGGGCGCCAACAGTTGCCTGAAGTTCCCATTGTGACTCTCGTTCAATACTAACTCACGCCTTTGGGCCACGTTCACCGTTCCCCATGATTGACACTATCGATGACTTCTCCTCCTTCCTCAAGTCCTAAACCCAAACGTCCTCTCGATCAACGTCTGACGGAGTTTTTCCAGAATGACACCACGAGTTATGTCATTCAACGACTTGGACAAGGACTGTTAACCTTATTGATCGCCTCAATGTTGTGTTTCGCGGTCATGAAGTTAGCTCCTGGGGACTTTTTAGACACCTATAGTCAAAATCCAACGGTGTCTCAGGAACTCTTAGATGACTTAACACAGCGGTATGGCTTAGATAAACCGGCCGTCACGCAATATCGCCTTTGGTTAACTTCAATTGTGACTCAAGGGGATTTTGGCTGGAGTTTAATGTATCAGCAACAGGTGACAACTTTAATTGGCAGCCGAGTGTTTAATACGTTAATTTTGTCTATTTTTTCCCTGATTATCACCTGGACAATTGCGATTCCCTTGGGGATTGTTGCCGCTGTTCGTCAAAATAGCACTCTCGACCGGATTTTGCGGATTCTCAGTTATGGAGGACAAGGGTTTCCGAGTTTTATTACGGCTCTGTTGCTGCTAATTCTAGCGCAAAATCTCACCCCTTTGATTCCTGTGGGAAATATGACCAGTGTTTTTCATGATGATTTATCAACCGTGGGGAAAGGGTTAGATATTCTTTGGCACGCTTTGTTTCCGACGTTGGCTCTGAGTATCACCAGTTTTGCTGGGTTACAACGTTTGATGCGCGGACAACTGCTTGATGTGTTGCGACAGGATTATATTCGCACGGCTCGCGCCAAAGGATTACCGGAAAATAAGGTGATTTATGTTCATGCGTTGCGCAATGCAATTAATCCTATGATTACGTTATTGGGGTTTGAGTTTGCGGCTCTGCTAAGTGGTTCGTTTATTGCTGAGTTTTTCTTTAGTTGGCCGGGATTGGGGAAACTGATTCTTGAGGCACTTCGCTCTCAAGATCCGTTTGTGGTAATGGCGGGTTTGATGATGGGAGCGACGATGTTAATTGTTGGGAATTTGTTGGCTGATTTGCTCTTAAAAGCGGTTGATCCTCGCATTGAATTAACGAATAACTAGCGGGGGATGGTTCTAAAATTCTCCTGTAGATATCTTGGATAATGATGTTTTCTGAAACCTATTATGTGTTGCGATCGCAGCAAGATGGCCAATATCTAGCCGCGCGTCCTGATGTTGAGGGCGATCGCTATTTGTTGCTATTCACAGAGCATTTTGATGCCCTCAGCTATGTCAACCGCTTTGCGGAAGACTATAAAGCGCAAATTTCGGTCGAATCCCTCGCCACTCCCAGCCTAAAACCCCTACTTCAGCGTTGGGGATATGTCGGATTTGCCCTGGTGCGCGATCCCCTCTTACCTCGCTTGGAGTTTCTAACAGCAACCTAACATGAAAATCGAATCAATTTTCATTGATAAATTCAAACGGTTTGATGAGCTGTTTATTTCCTTTGAAAATAAGAGTTTGGGAGAGGTGAGTGATCGTTTCCTGATTTTAGGAGATAATGGTACTGGCAAAACCACAATCTTACAAGCGATCGCTCTACCCCTTGCTCTCGCGACTAAAACCATCTCGGAGTTAAACGAGTTTTCTTGGAGTGGTTTCTTAGCCAGCCGGTATTATCAATGGGGAATCCCAAGCTTAGAACTAGAGGTTTCTTTGTCATCCCAGGAAATTGAGACCACCCAGGAAATTGCTCAATTTTGGTATGACTCCTTTCCTGCAAAGTTTCGTCCACCTAATTTTGTACTCCCTGGTAATTCTAGGCAATTGAAAATTAGTCTATATGGTGAGTATTGGCGTGTTGGTGAAGACAATAGCTTAGAGGAACGTTCTCAATTTCTGGGTCGATACTACGCTCGGCAGCTTGTTAAAATTGCACGGCAAGATCCATCGATTTGGCAGCATTTTTCCTTGTCTGATTTTGCTCGACTTCCCGGGGTATTTTGGTTTGACCAATTTCGTAATCTATCATCTCCCCCAAAACTCAATGATAGGGGTTTAGCAGAGCCAAATGCTGAAAACAGTTTACCTAAAACTGGGGTATCTCAGTATCGAGAGTATTTGCTGAACTGGTTTGAACGACAAAGCAACCAGGCTGAGCCAGACCATCCTCAAAATTATCTGACGGTCTTAGAGAAGCTTTATCAAACTATTTTTACCAGTCGCTCCATTCAAGGTGCTGAGCCTCTACGAAGGGCAGAAAATTCTGGGAATGATTCTCGTGAAGATCAGAACTTCTTTCTGTTCAGCGATGGAAACAAGAACTACGATATTGCGGAGATGTCGGCCGGAGAACAATCAGTTTTGCCAATTTTTTATACGATGGTTCGACAGCATATTGCTAACTCCATTGTTTTGATTGATGAAGTTGATCTAAATTTGCATCCTCCCCTAGCTCAAACCTTGACCAGTCAACTTTTAAAGCTTTGTAATAACTGCCAATTTATTATTACAACCCACTCTGATGCAGTGAATGATATTGTCGGAGAAGATGATACCTATCGCCTTCCTGGGGGGTCTTTATGCCTGTAGGGAATCTGTATTGTGAGGGATCAAGGAAAAGTTTAGATATCCGAGTGATACAATTGCTTGTTTTGGGAGTGGGTTGCCGGATGATTCCCACTGAGGGTAAACGTGAATTGTGGCAAAAGCTTAAGGTTTTAACGACCTCACCAGAAGTCACAAGTACAACTCAAATTATTTCGGCCGGGATTCGCGATCGCGATTTTGATCCTCAGTTTTATCAGACTTTAGATAATCCCCAATATCGTCCCATCAATTGGAACTATAAAAACTCTCAAATTGGCTGGGTGTGGGAACGCAAAGAAATTGAAAACTATCTCATTGATCCCGTAATTGTTCGTAAAACCCTAGCGGATCGAGTTGATATTCCGAGATATGAAGTGGCCTTGCAGTCATCTGCTGAGACGTTGAGTGAGTATACCGCCGCACGAGTCGCCTTATCATTGTGTCGCCATCAGCCAGCCATGCTGGAAAATCGCTGGGGGGAAGCCTGTGGACTTCGACATCACTGTTTACCCCAACAGCGGGATTATCACAGTTGTATTCAGGGAATTGAGGCGATTTGCCAAAATCACGGACGGCAGTATCAGCTCACTCCATCAAAGGTTGTAGAAGAGTTTCAACGTTTACTCCCCAGCTTTGAGCGTTCTGGCTCAAAATTTGCTCATTTTTTAACCGTTTTTTCAGGCAAGGATTTATTGACGGCCATGGGTTCCGAGCTGATGCAGATGGAGTTAGGAGAACCCGGACAGTTCTTGGCTCGTATCCTCAAGCGTCTCGAAACATCTCCCGAACCTGTTTGGGAGTGGTTGCCAGAATGGCAGCGGTTGAGGGAGGCGATCGCCCAATTTGGGTCTACATCCTCAGGATTGAGTTGACTCGATCCCTTGCACGGATTGTCAATGGATTGTCCAAGCAGATGGGACAATGGAGTTGATGGCTTCATTACACATCGACCGTTATGTCACCCTCTAATCTTCCCCATACTTCATCCTGTCAGAATGGCGATCGCCTCACGGTGACTCACCTCAGTCAAACCAGCCCTAACCCATCCCCAGCGGGGGCTGATGTCCGTGAAGGCTTGCAACAAATCCCTAAAACCCTGCCAGCTCAATACTTCTACGACGATCGCGGTTCCCAACTCTTTGAGCAAATCTGCGATCTCCCCGAATACTACCCCACCCGTACTGAAGCCAGTATCCTGCAAACCGCCGCCCCGGAAATCGCAAGCCTCACCGGAAACAGCGAACTGGTGGAACTCGGGAGTGGAAGTTCGAGTAAAACTCGGCGACTCCTCGATGCGTATTGCCAATCTCTCACCCCCGAGCGCTCTCCTGTGATCTATCGTGCCATTGATGTCAGTGGAGGAATGCTGCAACAGAGCGCCCAAACCCTCCTCAATGACTATCCTCCGCTGCGCGTACAAGGATTAGTCGGAACCTATGAACAAGCCTTAGATCACCTTCCCCCCACGGAAGCCGATAGCCGCCTGTTGCTGTTTCTCGGTAGCACCCTCGGTAACCTCAAACCCGAGGCTTGTCAGCAATTTCTGCAACGGGTTAGCCAGGCCCTGCATCCTGGGGAGTATTTTCTCTTAGGGATTGATCTCGCGAAGCCGAAATCGATCCTAGAGGCGGCGTACAACGACGCTCAAGGGGTGACGGCTGAGTTTAACTTGAATATGTTGGCCCATCTCAATCGACGCTTTGAGGGTAACTTTAAGCTCGATCAGTTTGAACATTGGGCATTTTTCAACGAAAAAGACTCCCAAATTGAAATGCACCTGCGCAGTACAGTCGCACAATCGGCGACCCTGCGCCAGTTGGATCTGACCCTAGAATTAGCCGCCGGGGAAACGATTCAAACGGAGATTTCCCGTAAATTTAAGCATTCAGAAATTGTTGAAACCCTAAATGGGGTTAAGCTTGAGACCTTGCAAACTTGGCATGATCCTCAAAACTGGTTTGCGGTTTTGTTAACCCGCCGTTGTTCCTAAAGCGTCTTGACGATCGCCCAAGTGACTCCCCTAACGTCCACGCTCCCGAAATCTTGGCTACAACAGAACCAAGCTGTTCTAACTTCTCCAGAATGAATTATCACAAAACTGTAGCTCTAAGTGTTGTGACGATCGCCCTGTCTCTGGGGGCCTGTAATACGGTTCCGGAAGACCCGATTACGACAAATGGCCGTAACGAAGAACCGGAACCAGAAGAGGTCGTTGAGACCCCAGACACGTCACCAAGTCCTTCGCCGACGCCGACGGAATCTCCTCCCCCCACCTCAGATGAGGGAGATGATCCAGTGGCTGTTTCTCCTCCTCAGGAGACTCCATCTGCTAACGAGTCAGCCCAGGCTCCTTCCCTACCCCCCCCCTGGGAGCAGGACTTACCGGAGGTGGCGACGATTGAAGAGACGCAAGTTGGTGATTTAATGTGCTATGTCACGGTTACTGATTTACAGGGAAATACCTCTGTTATTGGTGCGGAATATCAGATCTGCGATAACGAAGACCAATTTTTGCGACGAACTCTAGGATTAGGCTATACGGAAAGAACCGTCGCCGATTGTGAAAGTAATGAACCCTGTGGACAGACTCGCCAAGAAATGCTTCTGTCAGATCTGATTAATATCGGCAAGGATTGGTCTGTCCTCAGTGATGGAAACTGGCGGGTGATGGTTGGGAAAATGGAAAGCTGGAATGGACCTAATAATACGGGTAATCTAAGCTATTATGGCTGTGATGATGAAAATAACTGTCTCGCCCTAGACGGAGGTGTCGTCAGTTGTCGTCGAGGGGTTTGTGGCTACGGCTGGGAACAAGGTGAATATCTTTATTCTATCGCTACCCCCATCGTTGAAGATGGCGGCGCACCGGCAACCTTGCGGGTCTTTCATCAGGGAGAGGAAATTCTCAAGGTTCCGAATATGGAGGTTGTCAACTCGAAAATTGACCCCTCTTAAGGTCGTTGTTGCTGAGGCTTAGGATGGCTTTAAACCGTTTCACAATAGCGTAAAAAGCCCTCGGGATAGAGCGTTAATTCCCCTGAACGGAATTTCTCTATCTCCACCCAACGGGCAACCTTTTTCCGTTTTCCTTCTAAAAAGGGGACAGTTTCCCGCTCATAAAAGGTTTTGTCGACAAAGTCACAGCGATACAATTGGATAATTTCGTGACCTTTTTTGCCTTTATACTCGAAGATATTTTCGATACAATCGAGATATTTAATATTGGTTAAATCGGCTTCGACTTCTTCCTGAAACTCCCGTTTTAGAGCGGTTAAGCTGGTTTCTAGGAACTCGACTCCTCCGCCTAAGGCACGGTAAAAATCTTTTTTCTTTTTGGAATCGTAGCCTTCGGATAAAAAGAGACGATCGCCATCGCGAATGAGTCCCAAGGCGATGACGCGAATGGAATTATACTTACCCATATTAGAGAGTGGTTCGTCCTCAATGAATGCTAGTTATAGTCGGCAAATTGGGCGGTGTGAGAGCCGGGAATGGGCCAATCTTCGTTTTCACCGCCAATAATCAAACGGGGAATGCTGACAAAATCAAGGCTAAGCTGGCGTAGAGCGTTAATCAATACATCGAGGGCGATCGCATCACTGGTTCCTAAGTCAAACCAACAGCGTGCCCAGTTTCCCTGATATTCAAACTCACCCATATTGTGCATCAGTGCCAGGATAGCGCTGTTGGCGTTGCGATCGCTGTAGTCCATATAACTAATATCCAACCCCTCATCCTGCACTTGTAGATTCTCCGCGTTGAAGCCGCCGAGTTTACCGAGGTAAAACCAGGATTCAAACACTTGTTCTACATATTGCTGTTCAGCCGGGGAAGGATTGTTGTCAAACTCCAACCAAAACCAAACATCAAAGGGGTTATATTCGCGAAACTGAACGTCCATAAAGCGATCGCACTCGGGATTAACATCAGGTCAACTACCTAGCTTACCGGTTCGAGGCTTGTTCTGCATCCACCCGTCGCTGGGCCTGATCTCGTTCCCGCTGAATTTGGCGAACTAAATCACTCGGAAGTTGCTCCTGCATGGCGAGGGCGCGATCGAACCAGGGTAGACTGGAGGCGCGATCGCCGCGATCGACATAAATTTGCGCCTTGAGATACATCACCTCAGGATTCTCAGGCGTCAGTTCCAAACTGCGATTCACCGCCGTCATGGCTTCATCGAAGCGGTTTAAATCCCGGAATCCTACCGCCAATCCCCGCTTAGCCAGATATTCGGGAGCCGCATAGTCTTCGAGACGTTCGATGGGCCGTTCAGGATTAGAAAAGGGAAGATTGGCCGCTAACATCAGATCCATATAGCCCTTAATAATGTTGAGTTCAGGATCTTCAGGATTGACTTCAGCGGCGCGATCGAGATGGCGAAACACTTGCTGTAACTTGGACAACGCCGTCGGAACCCCTCGCACAACCCCCTCAGTTTTCAGAACATAGGCCCCTTCAAAGAAATGGCCCACCGCCAGATAGAGATTACCCCGCAGAGGATCATCAGGGACTAACGCCTCGGCCCGTTCTAGGGTTAACGTGGCGTAGTCTTGGAACTCACTCGGGAGATTGTCGGGATCTTCGAGATACAGCAACGAGGCCCGCATCGCGTAGAGAATCGGGTCAACATTAGCCTCACTCAAGGCCTGATCCACCTGTTGGGCCGCCAGAGGATAGTTGCCAACCCGGAAAAAGGCCTCAAAGGCGGCTTCAGTGGTATCACTGATATCACGGGGGTTTTGGCTACGGAAGGGATCGCCAGCCCAGACGGGAGTTAGCCAGGTTCCCAGGGCGATCGCCACCACACTCACCCCTCCCCCCCATCGAGATACCCAGCCAATTTGGTTACGCATGGTCATCGGGGATTCTCCCAAAACTCTAACTTCTCAGTATAGTCCAGGGGATGGAGTCGTCGCCGAGCTTGGCCGCCTCCCCTCAACTGTCCCTATATACACCGCCCCATCCAGAGAACAGAACATTGCTCGATTGTCAGATGAGTTGTTGGAATGAGTTGCTCGAATTAGCTCTTCAAACCCGGATCGAGTCCTCGTTTAGACTCTCGCTCAAACCAGTCAATAATCTGCTCAACCGTAATATCTGCCAGAGGTTGTTCCGTTTCCTGGCAGATCTGCACCAGAGGCTTCTGAGACGCCACCACTAAATTGCTAAAGAAGGTCGCGAAACTGGCATCCACATCCACCTGATCTTGAATGGTGCGATCGTCCTGAATCCAATCCGCTACCTGTTGCGGCGTAATCTCATCGGCTGGGGTGTTGGTTCTCTGAGAAATTTGCTGAAGGGATCTTAAAGCATAAATTGCCAATCGTGTCAAGAACTTTTCTTGAGAGGACAACAGAGCCGCATCCACCTTAGCCGCCTCTTCAGGCTGGAGAAATTCAACAGTAATCGGGGAAGGAGTGGTCATCGGAGTTAAAAATTGCCAGTACTACTTACTTTTAGAGTATCGTAGCCGGCGATCGCCCCAACCGATTTACCCCGACTCCGACGTAGCCTCAGATTGGCCCTCAATCAGATAACCACAGCGATTTTCCCCATCAATCATCCAATGAGTCCGCTGCACCTGACAATCCGGCAACGCCCGCACAAACATCTCCAACTCATGGCCGCAGACACTCGGGAAGGACTCGGCCACATTAGAAATCGCGCAATTGTACTCCGCCACCACAAACCGGGGCGCTCCCTTAGCATTGGGTTCCAACTCCACCAGTTCCGCCATATAGCCTTCCTGGCGGCGTAACTCCACCAAACTGGCGATTCGTTCTCCGAGGGGAGCTTCCCCAAGCTGATTGCGATAGGCGATGGCCTTACGTTGCCATTGTTTCCCGAGAACCTGGCCGACGCCCTCTTGTCCGACCGTTTCGGCGAGGGTATCGAGTAGAGACACCGCAAACTCATCATAATGGTGGGGAAACCGGGCGTGTCCGGCGTCCGTTAACTCGTACACATGTTGAGGACGGCCCATCCCCACCTGAACCGAGCCATGTTGAATCAGTCCTTCCCCCTCCAAGTCCTTGAGATGGCGTCGGATAGCCTGGGGGCTGATTTTCAGCGTTTCAGACAGGGTTTGCGCCTTGGCCTGACCTTGTTTGAGCAAGTGGTACAGGATATCGTCTTTTGTTGATGGATTCTGTGTGGTCGCCCTCATGTTCCTTATCCCTAAAGCCAATACAGCAGTACAGTAGGCAGCGTATGATATAAATGATGTCCGAGACTTTGACAACTTGCCTGTTGCTAAAGTAACCTACAACTAGGGATATAAACAACAGCCAAGTTGCTTTAGACTCCATTATAGACAAAGACGTTTATCGACTCTGCCCTATGACTGCACCAACCAACCCTCAGCAGGCCACCGAAAAAAACCTAGATGCCATGCGGCGCTTTTCCGAACAGTACGCCAAACGCACTGGGACCTACTTCTGTTCGGACTTGAGCATCACCGCTGTGGTCATCGAGGGGCTAGCCAAGCACAAGGATGAGTTGGGTGCGCCCCTGTGTCCCTGTCGTCACTACGAGGACAAAGAGGCCGAAGTCAAAGCCACCTACTGGAACTGCCCCTGCGTTCCCATGCGAGAGCGCAAAGAATGTCATTGTATGCTCTTCCTCACCGAAGACAACGACTTCGCCGGGCCTGAACAGAACATCAGCAACGAACAAATCCGCGCCACAACCAACCAAGTTTAGGGCAAGGTTCAACGTCGTAGACCTCTTGGGCAACTCCCGGCGAGGTCTCCACCCTATCCCCCATCCAACCACACCCACCGCGCAACGAGAGATAACCAGCCATGAGTGCCAGCGTTAAAACCCTAGTTAACCAACCCTACAAATACGGTTTCACCACCGACATCGAAACCGACAGCATCGCACGCGGACTCAACGAAGATGTCATCCGCGCCATCTCCATCAAAAAGAACGAACCGGAGTTTATGTTAGACTTCCGGCTCAAAGCCTATCGTCAATGGCTGAAAATGGAAGAACCCGACTGGCAACACGCCAGCTATCCCCCCATTGACTATCAAAATATCGTCTACTACTCCGCCCCCAAGGTCAAAGACGAGAAAAAGAAAAGCCTCGATGACGTTGACCCCACCCTCATCGAAACCTTCGAGAAACTGGGGATTCCCCTCTCGGAACAAAAGCGTCTAGCCAACGTAGCGGTGGATGCAATTTTCGATAGTGTCTCCGTCGCCACCACCTTCAAAGAAAAACTGGCCGAAGCCGGGGTCATCTTCTGTTCTATCTCCGAGGCCCTGCAAGAACACCCGGAACTGGTGAAGAAATATATCGGGAGCGTGGTTCCCGTCGGCGATAACTACTTCGCCGCCCTCAACTCCGCCGTCTTCACCGATGGGTCCTTCGTCTTCGTTCCCAAAGGGGTGACCTGTCCGATGGACTTGTCCACCTACTTCCGCATTAACAACGGTGACTCGGGACAGTTCGAGCGGACTCTGATTGTTGCCGAAGAAGGCGCCTCCGTGACCTACCTCGAAGGCTGTACCGCCCCCATGTTTGACACCAACCAACTCCACGCCGCTGTGGTGGAATTGGTGACCTTGGACGACGCGGAAATTAAATACTCCACCGTGCAAAACTGGTTCGCCGGAGATGAAAACGGCAAAGGGGGTATTTACAACTTCGTCACCAAACGGGGACTCTGTAAAGGCAAAAACTCCAAAATTTCCTGGACTCAGGTCGAAACCGGGTCTGCGATTACCTGGAAGTACCCCAGTTGTGTCCTGGTGGGCGATAACTCCGTCGGTGAGTTCTACTCGGTGGCCTTGACGAATAACTATCAGCAAGCCGATACGGGAACCAAGATGGTGCATATTGGCAAGAACACCAAAAGCACGATTATCTCTAAGGGGATTTCCTCTGGGAAGTCCAAAAACAGCTATCGCGGCTTGGTGAAGATGGGACCGAAGGCGGAAGGGTCGCGCAATTACTCCCAATGTGATTCGATGTTGATTGGGGATAATGCCGAAGCCAACACCTTCCCCTATATCGACGTTCAGAACAATCTGGCCAAGGTCGAACATGAGGCCTCTACCTCCAAGATTGGCGAAGACCAGTTGTTCTATTTCGCTCAACGGGGTATCTCTGAAGAAGATGCAGTATCCATGATTATTAGTGGCTTCTGCCGGGATGTCTTCAATGAGTTACCGATGGAGTTTGCGGCGGAAGCGGATAAACTCCTGAGCCTGAAGCTCGAAGGCGCTGTGGGTTAATTGAGTCTGGGTTCCGTCATTCGTTGGGGTGGCGGAACCATAGAGTCACAGAGTCCATAGAGTTTTTTGGGCTTTTTTTCTGGAATAATACAGATGGGAAACTCTGATTTTTTAGCAGATTTAGAAGAGTTTAAGGGGGAATATCTTGACAAGAACTTACAGCTAAAACTGGCTTCCATGAAGTTGCAATTTGACCAAATGCAACAAGAAGTTCAAGGAATTAAAAGTTTGTCAAGTTACAACCTCCAAACTAAAAAGCGGACTCTCAAGGTTAAGCTAAGAAATCTGCATTGCTATTTTGAGAGCTTGCAAGAAGAAGCCCGAGAGTTGCAAGAGGCGATTGATGACGGTTTTACTCGAATCGATACCTTAGATGAGTGCCTGAGTCAGGAAGAACCAGGAAATTAGAACTCTCGCTAATATCCAGTTCAATCTAAACCTGTACCCCAAACTTACCACAACCACTCCCCAAGCATCACCTTTGAATTAAACCACCATGATTGTTGAAAATAGCGACGTTATTCTTTCAGTTAAAAACCTCAATGCGACGGTTGAGGGAACCCCAATTCTCAAAGACCTGAATTTGGAAATCAAGGCGGGAGAAATCCACGCCATTATGGGACCCAATGGGTCTGGGAAAAGTACCTTTGCTAAGATTCTCGCCGGACATCCTGATTATGAAATCACCAGCGGCGAAGTGTTCTACAAGGGGCAAAACTTGCTGGAACTCGAAGCCGATGAACGGGCGACGGCGGGGGTATTTTTGGCGTTCCAATATCCCATTGAGATTCCTGGAGTGAGTAACTTAGACTTCCTGCGAGTCGCGTACAACTCCCACCGCAAAGCCAAAGATTTGGAAGAAATTGATACTTTTGATTTTGAGGATTTGGTCGAAGAGAAACTCGATATCGTGAAGATGCGGGCGGAATTCCTCAATCGCAGCGTGAATGAAGGCTTCTCCGGTGGGGAGAAAAAACGCAATGAGATTTTGCAGATGGCGTTGCTAGAACCCACTTTGGCAATTCTCGATGAGACGGATTCCGGGTTGGATATTGATGCCCTGAAAACCGTGGCTGGTGGTGTGAATCAGTTGGCGCAACCGGATAATTGCACGCTGATGATTACGCACTATCAACGGTTGCTCGACTACATTATTCCTGATTTTGTCCATGTTATGTATGATGGACGAATTTTGACCACTGGCGGCAAGGATTTAGCCCTGAAACTCGAAGAACAGGGCTATGATTGGGCGATCGCCGAATTTGCAGCAGTAGGGGTATAAGGCATTATGAGTTTAGAGACAATCACCAAAAACAACGTCACCTCCTTAGCTGAGTTGGTGAAGCTGCGTCAGCCGGTGGTGAGTGATGGGGCGATTCTTAACCCAATTCGCGATCGCCACCAGGCCCGCCTCGACGAACTGGCCCTCCCCACCACCCGCGATGAGGCTTGGCGGTTCACTGACTTATCCCAACTGACTCAGGTTGAGTTTACCGCCGCACCCTCCCCCGAGGTGGAGTTGCAGCAAATCGAAATCAACCTACTTCGTGAGGCCCCCGAAAGTCGCCTCGTCTTCATTAATGGGGTCTACCGCGATCGCCTCTCGAACCGCCAAGGCTTACCCGAGGGACTCTATGCTGGGAACCTCGGGGAACTTCCCCCCGAGCAAAAAGCCAAGCTAGAGAACTACCTCGCCAAACAACCGGGCCAGGAAGATGTCTTCACCGCCCTAAACAATGCCAGTTTCCAAGATGTCGCCGTGATCTGGCTCCGTCGTGGAACGGTACTGGAGACCCCCCTACAACTGTTGTTTGTCTCCGTTCCCGGTGAACAGGCGATGTTGACGCAATCTCGCTGTTTGGTGGTGGCTGAGGCCAATAGTCACCTCACTCTAGTCGAAGAACATCTCTCGACGGTTGAAGGCTGTCCCGACGCTCAAGCGGTGGCCTATCTCAATAATGCCGTCAGTGAAATTTGGCTTGAGGATAACGCCGACGTCACCCATGTCCGCTTACAACGGGATAACGGATCGGCCTTCCATATCGGCAAAACAGCCGTCACTCAAGCCCGAGATAGCCGTTACGCCTGTCATACCCTGAATTTGGGGTCCCAACTGTCTCGCCATAACCTGGATGTCTATCAAACCGGGCCGGGAACTGAAACAACCCTCAACGGGTTAACCTTGATTGGTAAAGCGCAAACCTCGGATAGTCACAGTACGGTCATCTATGACCATCCCAACAGCACTGTGAACCAGCTTCATAAGTGTATTGTCGGCGATAAAGGTCACGCGGTGTTTGATGGCCGGATTGTGGTCATGAAAAAGGCCCAACTCACCAACGCCAACCAACTCAACCGTAATCTGTTGCTGTCGCCCAAGGCGCGAGTCAACACCAAACCTCAGTTAGAGATTGTGGCCGATAACGTCAAATGCAGCCACGGCGCAACGGTGAGTCAACTCGAAGCCGATGAGGTGTTTTATCTGCAAAGTCGCGGTTTAGACAAAACCACCAGCCAAAACCTGCTGGTAGACGCTTTCGCCGCCGAGATTCTGCAAGAGATTCCTATCAAATCCCTGCAGACGGCGATCGCCCAATGTGTCGCCTGTCGCACGATTAGTTATTAGTCGAGAAGAGGGCGACCACAAGGGTACGCCCCTACGCTGTTCCCTATTCCCTGTTCCCTGTTCCCTCCCTATGACCCTCGCCACTGCCCGAACCCTAGCCGATCGCACCCGCGCCGACTTCCCGATTCTGCATCAGGAGGTCAATGGTAAGCCTCTGGTGTATCTGGATAACGCTGCCACCTCTCAAAAGCCCAAAGCGGTCATTGATGCCTTATCTCACTACTACAGTCGGGATAACTCCAATGTCCATCGTGGTGTTCACGCCCTCAGTGCCAGGGCCACGGATAACTATGAGGGAACTCGGGATAAAATCGTCCCCTTCATCAAGGCCCAGTCTCGCAATGAAATCGTCTTCACCCGCAATGCTAGTGAAGCGATTAACCTGGTGGCCTATTCCTGGGGATTGAATCACCTCCAGGCGGGGGATGAGATTATCCTGTCGGTGATGGAACACCACAGCAACCTAATTCCTTGGCAAATGGTGGCCCAAAAGACGGGGGCGGTGTTGAAGTTTGTCGGCTTGACGGAGACTCAGGAGTTCGATTTTGAGCAGTATCAGTCTCTCCTGTCCGAGAAGACAAAACTGGTGGCGGTGGTTCATGTCTCCAATACCCTCGGTTGTATCAACCCCGTCAAGGAGATTACTGAACTGGCTCATCGTCACGGGGCCAAGGTTCTCATTGATGCTTGTCAGAGTGTGCCTCATATGCCCATCGATGTGCAAGACATCGATTGTGACTGGCTGGTGGCCTCGGGCCATAAAATGTGTGCGCCGACAGGGATTGGCTTTCTCTATGGCAAATTGGCGTTATTACAGTCGATGCCGCCGTTCCTCGGGGGTGGGGAGATGATTGCCGATGTGGAACTCGACTCCTTCACCTGTGCTGAACTTCCCCATAAGTTTGAGGCGGGAACCCCGGCGATTGGCGAGGCGATCGCCCTGGGGGCGGCGATCGATTATCTGACGGAAATTGGTATGGAGGCGATCGCCGACTATGAACATGACCTCTGCCGCTACCTCTACGAAAAACTGGCCACAGTCCCGGGCCTAACCCTCTACGGACCCAAACCCCAAGCCGACGGCAGCGGACGGGCCGCCTTAGCCTCCTTCACCTCGGCCGATGTCCATGCCAACGACCTCTCAACCCTCCTCGATGAGTCTGGAGTGGCGATTCGCACGGGACATCACTGCACCCAGCCGTTGCACAAACTGCTGCAACAAACCTCAACGGCCCGGGCCAGTTTCTACTTCTACAACACCCATGCCGAGATTGACACCTTTATCGCCAGTCTCACGGACACCATTAACTTCTTTCAGAGCATTATGGGTTAGTTAAAAATAGACAGTTTAATTTGGACGTTCAATAACAGCTAAACCTTCACAAAACAGGGGGTTTAATTAAAATAAACGTCTTTTTTGTTCTGTCTATAACTAGCCCTTTTGTAGACAAATCGCGAGAATGGAATTAGGGGCGTATCGAGGATGACACGCCCCTAGTGAATGTCGCCAGGCGGGTTAGAGATCCTTTTCCCCTAACTCACGAATCATGTGATCAAACGGCTCATCAATGAAGCTCGTTTCAATACCAGCTTCAGCCACTTTGGCCTTAACAATCTCTTTCAAGATGCCAATACCGATGACCGTGGGGCCAATCGCCACATTGAGAGAATTATAGGTCTCTCTCAACCCCGTCAAGACGCGCTCATCGAGAACATCCGTATCTCCAGCCACCCAAGAATAGGTGGCATAGCGCAGATAATAATCCATATCCCGCAAACAAGCCGCATAGCGACGAGTTGTGTAGGCACTCCCACCGGGGCGAATCAGTTCAGGCTGGTCATTAAACAGAGTTGAACCCGCCTCTTTAACCACCGCCGCCGCTTGACCGTTAATCAGGGCTGCGGCTTGAACCCGAGCCGTACCCGTTTCAAAATAGGACTTTAGGCGATCGATGGCCACACCATCAAGATAGCGGCCCGTCGAATCGTAGTTTTTAATCAGCGTTGTAATTGCGTCTTGCATGAAATGCCTCTTCGTTATAAATACTGACCGATGGACTATAGCTTACCTCACCCTCCCAACATCAACGTCAAGGGGCAGGTCACGGGGAGCCACTAGACCCGGCCCCCCATAGTATTATTCCGTCCTGACTGCACAATGTTTAGAAAACTCAACAATCTTTCATAAATCCTTGGCCCCCATCCCAGAAACCGGGCCATATCTGGGATATTTCTGAGATTTTTGCGAAAAAATGTATAAACGATTACAAATCATCGCCACAGCAATCCCTAGGATGAATCAGGTATTCGTCAGCACCTAGCCCCACCCCTGCGTGCGTCTTCCACGTACCGTCCGGAAAAGCAACTACTGGCAAACTCCAACGATTTTCGCGATTATAGGGAGAAGTAACCCATGCCTGAAACGCCACAAGACGTCCTGAACATGATTCAGGGTGAGAACATCGAACTGATTGACCTGAAGTTTGTTGATCTGTTCGGAATCTGGCAGCACTGCACGTTCCACCGCAGCCTCGTTGAAGAAGAATCCTTCGATGAAGGGATTGCCTTCGATGGCTCAAGTATTCGGGGCTGGAAAGCGATCAACGCCTCCGATATGTCTATGGTTCCCGACCCTAGCACCGCTTGGTTGGATCCCTTCATGGACACCCCCACCCTGAGCATGGTCTGTTCCATTAAGGAACCCCGTACCGGCGAGTGGTATGAGCGTGATCCCCGTTCCTTAGCCGATCGCGCCTTGCAGTATCTGCAATCGACCGGAATCGGCGACACCGTCTTCTGCGGACCCGAGCCAGAATTCTTTATCTTCGACGATGTTCGCTACGACCAAAACGAACATGAAGGCTACTACCACGTCGATTCGAGTGAGGGGATGTGGAACTCGGGACGCCATGAAGAAGGGGGCAACCTCGGCTTTAAAACGGGCTACAAGCGCGGTTACTTCCCCGTCGGACCGTCGGATACCCTACAAGACATTCGTACGGAAATGCTCCTAACGATGGGGCGTTGTGGAGTTCCCATTGAGAAACATCACCATGAAGTGGGAACCGCCGGTCAATGTGAACTGGGGATTCGTTTCTCGGATCTGATCAATGCCGCTGACAACGTCATGACCTACAAATACGTGGTCAAAAACGTGGCTCGCAAATACGGCAAATCCGCCACCTTCATGCCCAAACCGGTCTTCAACGACAACGGGAGCGGGATGCACACTCATATGTCCATCTGGAAAGACGGACAACCCCTCTTCTTCGGCGATAAGTATGCTGATCTGAGTGACTTAGCCTTATACTTCATCGGTGGTCTGCTGAAACACGCTCCGGCGGTCTTAGCTTTCACGAACCCCTCCCTGAACTCCTACAAACGTCTGGTTCCTGGGTTTGAAGCACCGGTCAACTTGGCCTACTCTCAAGGAAACCGCTCTGCCTCGATTCGGATTCCTTTAACCGGTCCGAATCCCAAAGCCAAACGGATTGAGTTCCGTTGCCCCGATGCGAGTTCTAACCCCTATCTCGGCTTTGCGGCCATGCTGATGGCGGGTCTCGATGGGATTCAGAACAAAATTGAGCCTGGTGAAGCCCTAGATGTGGATATCTACGAACTCAGCCCTGAAGAACTGAGCAAGATTCCTTCTACGCCGGGTTCTCTCGAAGGTGCATTGAGTGCCTTGGCTCATGACAGTGAGTTCTTGACGAAAGGTGGGGTATTTACCGAAGACTTTATCGATAACTACATCACCTACAAGCTCGATAACGAAGTCAACCCCATCCGCCTTCGTCCCCATCCCTTCGAGTATATGCTCTACTACGATGCCTAAGCTCGCCTTAGTTATGGTTCAGTAACTCTCATCACCACCAGATAGAATTCCCTCACTTCAACGCAAGTGAGGGTTTTTTTGGGCCAACCCACTGACGCGCCTGGCGCTACACTGAGTCTGTAGGTAGGCTTGCTCTTCTGATTTCATAGGTTTAGTGATGTCGTCGTCTCAACTCCTCGATACTCGGACAACCCATTTCGGGGACTTAATCCGCAATGGTAAAATTTATCGAGTCCCCGCCTTTCAGCGAGACTACTCTTGGACAATCGAAAATTGGGAAGACCTCTGGCAAGATATTGAGTCGATTTATCACGATTCCCAGAGTAGTCACTATATGGGAGCGATTGTCTTACAGAACTCCCCCGACTCAAATCAGGAATTTACGATTATTGACGGCCAACAGCGGCTGGCGACACTTAGCATTTTGGCGATCGCCATTCTTGATAAACTCCAAGACTTAATCAACCAAGGACAGGCGGTTGAGGAAAATCGGGAACGTCAAAATATTTTGCGGCGAACCTATTTAAGTGATAAAGACCCCCGTTCCTTACGCTATTCGAGCAAGTTACTGTTGAATGCCAACGATAATGATTTTTATCAAAGTAACTTAATTAACTTACGCAAGCCCAGGAATCAGCGACGGCTCCCGACATCCAATCAACTGCT
>NZ_JAWOCL010000065.1:0-21057 GCF_046483825.1 Sodalinema sp. | reverse complement strand
AGTCCGTGTCACGGCAGAGCCATGACACGAGGAGACACGAGGAGACGAGGAGACAGGAGACAGGGGAGAGGACGAGGGGGTGGCATGGTGGGGGGATGGGGGATAAAATGGATCGGCGTAACTTTGCCGTCAAGCTAAAATGGGACGTTCTCGCTACCGTGTCCTGGAAGATTCTCCTCACTTTCTTACCTGTACAGTGGTCAACTGGCTACCCCTGTTTAGTCAACCCCAACTCGTCCAGATTGTTCTCGATTCTTTGCAATTTCTCCAGGACAAACAGCGCCTCACGCTTCATGCTTATGTCATCATGGAAAATCATCTTCATCTGATTGCTTCATCTGAGAACTTGCCAAAGGCAATTCAAACATTTAAGTCGTTTACCGCTCGTGAAATTATTGATACCTTAATTGAAGGGAAAAGTTACTGGTTGAATCATTTAAAACGAGGTAAAAGTCCCCAACGGTATAATCAGGATTATCAACTTTGGCAAGAGGGATATCATCCTCAAGTGATTCAAAGTCACCAAGTTTTGCTGCAAAAACTTGAGTATATTCACACCAACCCTGTGCGGCGAGGCTATGTTGATAACCCCAGTCACTGGCGTTATTCGAGCGATCGCATCTACCAAGGACAACCGGGACTATTGACGATTGAAATACTGAGTTAATTGAAACTTAAAACAACGGTAATTGTCGTTTCGGCGGCTCGTAACCCAGATGCGTCCAAGCCGCTGGACTGGCCATTCGTCCCCGTGGGGTGCGGGTGAGATAGCCAATTTGCATCAAATAGGGTTCATACACTTCCTCAATGGTTTGGGCATCTTCTCCCGTTGTGGCGGCTAGGGTTTCTAAGCCCACAGGACCCCCATTAAACTGCTCAATGGTAACGGTTAATAAACGGCGATCGGTCCAATCTAAGCCCATCGGATCCACTTCAAATAACTCTAACGCGGCTTTGGCAATCTCTTCAGTAATGGTTCCTGACGCTTTCACTTGGGCGTAGTCCCGAACTCGTTTTAACAAACGGTTGACAATGCGAGGGGTTCCTCGGGAACGACGGGCAATTTCTAAGGCCCCATTGTCGGTTAAGGGAGTGTCTAATAATTTGGCGGTGCGTTGGACAATTTGGCTGAGTTCTTCGGGTTCGTAGAATCGTAATCGTTGTACTAGGCCAAAGCGATCGCGCAGCGGAGAGGTTAAGGCGCCAACGCGGGTAGTGGCCCCGACGAGGGTAAATGGCTGTAAGTCAATGCTGCGGGTGCGGGCGGTTTTGCCTTTGCCGATGGTAATATCGAGGCGATAGTCTTCCATGGCCGGGTAGAGTAATTCCTCGGTCATGGGACTGAGACGGTGGATTTCATCGATAAACAGCACATCCCCCGGTTTCAGGTTCACCAGTAAGCCGACGATGTCCCGGGGACGTTCTAAGGAGGGGGCGGTGGTGATTTTGCAGCCAACTCCCATTTCGGCGGCGAGGATTAAGGCCATGGTGGTTTTTCCCAACCCCGGCGGCCCGTACAGCAACAGATGATCTAAGGCTTCTTGACGAGATTGGGCGGCGAGAATGGCAATGTGGAGAACTTCTTTGAGTTCCGATTGGCCGATGTAATCGCTTAATTGTTGGGGGCGGATTTTTTCGTCGGCCTGGATTTGGGTTTTGGCGTTTTCCCTGGGTTGCGTCTCGCCCCGGCTGTATTCGGCGACATCCTCGGCGGTGGTTTCGGGCTGTAGCAGGGGATTGCGATGATCGCCTGCTGGGGAGGAATTCGACTGAGAGGAAATGATAGCCATGGACGATCGCCGTCAATCACAAGAAGGTCTTAGTCCTAGGGTAAAGGTCGGGGGCTACTTGCGGCAAATGGCGGCGACACTGGTATAAAACTGAGTTCCGTTGACGGTAACGGGATGGATTTGTAGGAGTTCTACCTCAGAAAAATACTCTAAAAGCAGTTTCTGAAAACTGCTGGGGTTGAAAAAGTTGACATGGGTGGCTTCCAAAAGATGCCAGGGAACCACCTGTTGCGGGAAACAGAGGGGAATCGCATCGATATTGGGAACGGTAAACACCGCCTGTTCGCGGCTGACTCGGGCCAGTTCCTCTAACACCTGGCGGTAGTTGGGGATATGTTCGATGACTTCGATACTGACGACGGTGGCGAATTGTCCATCGTCGTAGGGAAGGGGAAAACTCCCGTCATAGAGGGTGACGCAATCGGCGATGTCGGGCCGTAACTGCTGGCGAATGGCGGGGCGATCGATTTCAATCCCGTAAGCCTGGCGATCGCGCGATCGCAACGCCGCCAGTAACGCCCCCATCCCACAGCCAAAATCCAAAATTGGGGTCGGTCGTGGCTCAACTAATGCCATAACCACCTCAGACACGACCGGGGAGGGCTGTCCTTCGCCATAAATATGCTGACGCCCCAAAACCTGGTCACAGCTCAGCAAGCCCTCATAGGCGGGGGCTGTGAGGGTGAGAGATCCCTGGGCTTGCCAGAGGCGATCGCCGGCGATGCTAAGCTGAATCTCGCGGAGGGTCTGGTTATAGGGAAGTTGATACTCAAAGGTAATCCCAGAAAATGCCACATCTGTGTGGGGCGAGACATCCGGGCGATAGGTGCGATACTGATTGAGCAGCGGTAGGCTGACTCCATCCACGGAAAGCTCTGGAACCACCACCTGGTCGCGTGTCCAGCCCAAGACTTGCACCCGGCCCGACGGATCAATCTGACAAGTTTCCCAATAGCCCCAATTTTGGGGACGATGCAAGGGATGGGAACCTAATCCCAAGGGAACCGCGTCTGAAATGGGAGACTCGAACCCCGTTGGGTTGGAACTCGGCCGGCGGAACCACTGAAGCAGCTTAGAAAACCGGGACATCATAGGATAAACAGTCTTGATGGGCTAGCCAACAGAGGCGATCGCGAAGCCTGTCGGAACCGCAATCGCCCCCCACTATATCAAGGTTCGGCGATCGCACGGCGGATCGTTTTCCCTAGAAAATCCCGACAAAGTGCTTTAAAATCTGATCCCGAATCCCCCCCATTGAGCGATGAACGCCCGGACAACACACGAGTCTCGGCGCGATCGCCCCCAGAAATCGAGTACAGTTGTCGTCAGACCCTTCGTGAGGAAAAAACGGTTGCGCGGTACGATCCCCTCTTCTAACAGCAAAGTTACCTCCTTGCGGCATTATGTCCAAGAGGCCCGTTGGGGGTTCAAACTTGAACTCCTCAAAACCCTAGTTCAACGAGAACTCGAATCCCGTTACAAAGGCTCGGTTTTGGGGAATCTCTGGCCACTACTGACGCAACTGAGTCAACTCCTCATCTACACCTACGTCTTCTCGATTGTTCTCAAAGTTCGCCTAGAACTCTCGGGGGTTCCCGCCAACAACTTCGTCTATGGATTGTGGCTGTTCGCCGGCCTTCTCCCCTGGTTCGCCTTCACCAATGGCCTCTCTCAAGCGGCCTCAGCCGTCGTCTCACAAACGAATCTGGTCAAAAAAGTCGTCTTCCCCCTCAGTCTACTGCCCCTGGTTCCCGTTTGCGCCGCCTTTGTCGAAAGTACCCTAGGCTTAATGATCCTGGTTATCTTCGTGGCCATCTTCACCCAGCAGTTCCATACCACCTTACTGCTGATGCCTCTGTTCTGTCTGCCCCAACTCCTCCTCACCTCGGGGTTAGGCTACTTCGCCGCCGCCTTAACGGTGTTTTTGCGGGATATTCCCCAAACCCTGAATGTGGTGTTAAACCTCTGGTTCTACCTCACCCCCATTGTCTATCCCGTGAGTAGCATTCCCGAAGAAATCCAGGGTTGGATTTTTTGGCTGAATCCCTTGGCGGCGTTGGCCGAAGTCTATCGAGATGCCATTATTGTGGGACAGATCCAACATTGGGGCGAATGGGCGATCGCCGGAGTCGTTGCCTCGATTGTCTTTTTGGGGGGATTATGGTCGTACCGTAAACTACGGCCGGGATTTGCTGATGTCTTGTAAGGGATGTCAGTCTCTCCTCTATGGTTGTCTCTCCTCACACCGCTCACCCTCGAACTGACAGTCTAATGGCTTCAATGGACGATCTGGCTATTTCCGTTCACAATGTCTCAAAATGTTTTCGGCGATATCAACATCCGACTGATCGCTTGAAAGAACTCCTATTTCCCAGTCAAAAGCAATATGCGGAGTTTTGGGCCTTACGGAATGTCAGTCTGGATGTCCCCAAGGGACAAACTCTCGGGATTGTGGGACGCAATGGTTCGGGGAAAAGTACCCTTCTCCAGATTATTGTGGGGACGTTAATGCCCACATCGGGGAGTTTACAGGTCAATGGCCGCATTTCGGCCCTGTTGGAACTCGGAAGCGGCTTTAATCCGGAGTTTACCGGCCGCCAAAATGTCTTTTTTAGTGGTCAACTGTTGGGATTAACCAAACCCGAGATTGAAGACCGCTTTGATGATATCGCGAGCTTTGCCGATATTGGTGATTTTATTGATCAACCGGCGAAAACCTACTCCAGTGGGATGTTTGTCCGCTTGGCCTTTGCGGTGGCCACCAGTGTCGAACCCGATATTTTAGTCGTGGATGAAGCCCTAGCGGTGGGAGATGAGGCCTTCCAACGTCGCTGTTTTTCCCGGATTGCGGCCTTGCAATCCCAGGGAAGTACCACCCTATTTGTCTCTCACTCAGCCAGTAAGGTGGTGGAGTTGTGCGATCGCGCCCTCTTACTGGACCATGGAGAAGCCCTCTTAGCCCATGAACCCAAATTTACCATTGACCGCTATCATAAGCTGATTTACGCCCCCCCAGAGCGGCTAGAGAGCTTCCGCGAGGAGATCCGCAATACCCCCGATTTACCGCCAGATCGCCCTCAACCCTCCACTCCTGACCCCTCCCCCACAGTCCAGGGGGACGAAACCCCCTCACTGTTGGATGAGGATTTTTATGATCCGAACTTGGTTCCTAAAAACACCATTTCCTATATTCCTCGGGGGGCGAAAATCCTCACGCCTCATATTGAAACCCCTGATGGCCGGACGGTGAATCACATCACAGGCCGCAAGGACTATGTGTATACCTACCAGGTGACGTTCTATAAAACCGCCTATCGCGTTCGCTTTGGGATGTTGGTGAAAACCGTGAGTGGCCTCGAACTCGGGGGAGCCTCTTTTACGGCGGCCAGTCAGGAGATTGAACGAGTCGATCCCAATACGACGATTGAGGTTCGCTTTGACTTCCGCTGTTTGCTCAATCCAGGGGCCTATTTCCTCAATGCTGGGGTGTCGGGAACCGTGGATGGCCAGTTTACCTATTTGGCCCGAGGGATTGATATCGCTATGTTCCGGGTTCGCCCCGAAAGTGACTCCTTCGCCAGTGGGATTGTGGATTTATTGGTCGATCCTCATTTAAATTTAGTGACCGATGAGTCGGTTTCTCGCCCCGGTGAGGCGTTCCCAAGCGACTCGGCCAGGGTAGAATCACTGTAGCAGCGCGATCGCCGTCTAGCCCTCTAGGGCGATCGTCGGGTTTATCCCCTACTCCCCTGATGTGACAGTGAATGCTATGACCGATGATGCGATCGCCCAACGCCAGCAGGAGATCATCCAACAGTATGGCCCCTGGACGAACCACAATCTCCGCCTCGGAGATCATCTCTATACGATGTCCGACGAGACCTGTTCTGGGGCGGAAGTCAAAGTCCGCCGCGTCTTACAGGCGGTTCGGGATTTCTGTGGTGAGGACTTGTCTCGATTGCGAGTCTTGGATTTAGCCTGTTTGGAAGGCCTCTATGGCTTGGAATTAGCCCTCCATGGGGCGACGGTGGTGGGATTAGAAGGACGGGAAAGTAATCTGGCTAAGGCCCGCTTTAGTCAGGAGGTGCTGCAACTCGATACCATCGAGTTTGTCTGTGATGATGTACGCAATCTCAGTCGGGAACGCTATGGCAGCTTCGATGTGGTACTCTGTATCGGGATTTTCTATCATCTCAACGCCCCGGATCTGTTTGAGTTCGCTCAGCACATTGCTCATGTATCGAGTCGGTTAGCCCTGTTTGACACCCATGTTAGTTCAACGGCTGAACAGGCCTATGAGTATCGGGGACAGACCTATTGGGGACGATCCTATACGGAGGATCATACGGCCTGGGGGTCGATTGGGAATGAGGAAAGTGCTTGGCTCACTCGCCCCTCCCTTTATAATCTGTTGGCGGATGTGGGCTTTGATTCAGTCTATGAATGTCATCAGCCGATGGTTCCGAAGTATGAACAGATGCGTGATGCGGGCCAGGCCGATCGCAGTACCTTCTTAGCCCTGCATAATCCTCCGCATCCGCTCAAAACCACGGATTTACTGCGGAATCAACCCCGCGATCGCTACGGCGATGTTCCTCAATAAGCTCTCAATTCCTCTGACTCATGTTCCAACCCCTGATTATTACGGGAATGCACCGTTCGGGAACCTCTCTTGTCGCATCACTGATTCAAGCGGCTGGGGTTCGTTTGGGCGATCGCTTTGTTGAGGCGGATTCCCATAATGCACCAGGCTATTTTGAGGATGAGGCCTTTGTGCAGTTCCAACGTTGGCTGTTACAGTCGATTACGCCCGAGCATGAGGAGGGATGGCATGATTGGGGTTGGACGGTGAGTGATCCCATCCATCGTCAGGATTTAACGGCTTTTGAAGGGAAGGCCAGACAACTGATTCAGGAGCGGTTACATCTCAATCAACCTTGGGGTTGGAAAGACCCTCGTACCAGTTTACTCCTCGATTTTTGGTATCGTCAGCTTCCTGAGGCCAAGTTTGTCTTCGTCTATCGCAATCCTTGGGATGTGGCCGATTCGATTCGCCGTCTCCAAGCCCCGATTTTTGAGGAACATCCCGATTGGCTGCTGCCCATTTGGGCCTATTAT
This sequence comes from Sodalinema sp., assembly GCF_046483825.1. Classification (NCBI taxonomy): domain Bacteria; kingdom Bacillati; phylum Cyanobacteriota; class Cyanophyceae; order Oscillatoriales; family Oscillatoriaceae; genus Sodalinema; species Sodalinema sp. The sequence goes on along the minus strand of NZ_JAWOCL010000065.1, from coordinate 14,149 downwards.
AATCGCCATCTTTGGGATTTTTATCGTCGTCACGGCGATCGCTGTCTCCTGATTCACACCAATGCAGTTTTAGCCCAGCCACAGCGGTTTAGTCAGTTATTGCGGGATAAACTCCAGATTCCCTTAGACACGGATCTCACGCCGGAACGGGTGGCTGAGATTTATCAACCGCATCTCTTCCATACTCTCGATGTTCATCATCCCTTCGCTGAAAGTGTCCGTCAACGGGCTTCTCGCTATCTCCTCTGGCTGGCGGAGTTGAATCATCTGGCGGATTTACCCCAATCTCAGCCCCAGAACGCCGACAGTGGCCCCAATCTCAGCCCCAGTCTCCCTCTGAGTCTCTCTCGCCAACTCCCTAACCTCGATTCAGCCCCCCGCTCCCTCGATATCCCGGCGGTAACGGTGGTGATTCCGGTCTTTAATCAAGGGGAATTTCTCTTGGAGGCGGTGGCGAGTGTACAAGGCTGTCAAGAACCGGTGTATGAGATTGTTATTGTTAATGATGCGTCAACGGAACCGTTAACGTTAAAGGTCTTAGAGTATCTACGACAAAAAGGCTTTACGGTTGTCGATCATTTTCAGAATCAAGGGTTGGCTGAGGCCCGAAATACGGGATTTCAACAGGCTCAAGGACGCTATATTTTGCCGCTCGATGCGGACAATAAGATTCGCCCCGATTATATTACGAAATCTATCGAAGTCCTTGACAAAAACCCCGATATCGGAGTGGTTTACGGAGATGCTGAATATATTGGCGATAAACAGGGCGTTTGGCAGGTTCCTCCTTTTGATGTTAACCGCTTAGCGGTGGGCAATTATATTGATGCTTGTGCCGTGGTTCGGAAACGCCTTTGGGAAGAGTGTGGCGGCTATGACCCCCATATTCCTGATAAAATGGGCTATGAAGATTGGGATTTATGGTTAACGGCGGCGGGGCGAGGCTGGCAGTTTTATCACTTAGATGATGTCTTGTTTGAGTATCGCTTTCGCCGGGAGTCGATGGTGAGTCGCTGCAATATCCCGGAAAATCGGGAGCGGTTGATGCACTATCTCTGTGCTAAACATCTGGATTTGTATGTTACTAATTTTCCGAGTATTTTTGCCAAGAAAGATAGTGAGTTATTAGCAGAACGGCTACAAGTTGAGACCCTAAAACAGCAGGTTGAGATGTTAGTTGCGGAGCGCGATCGCGCCCAAGACAATGTCCTCCATTATCAGACGGAACTGCACCAGACTAACTTAGAGTTGCAACAGATGCAGTCGCAGCTATTCCCCACCCAGGCGGAGTTAGAGGCGAGAACTCAGGAACGCAATGACTTACGCCAGGAAACAGAAGCGTTACATCATAAACTCTTTGATGCACTCCAAAAGAAGGAGGCGTTAGCGGTTGAGTTAGATGCCGTTAAAGGGGATTTAAAGGCAGTTGAGAAATATGGAGAGGACCGATTTGAGGCGGTTCAAGAACAACTCAAATCAGCTCATCAGCAAATCCAATCAGATCATAAGCAAATTAAAGCGGCTTATGAGCAAGTTCAATCGGTGCATGAACATTATTGTCGGGAATTTCTGAACTTACAACAACAGTTACAGGGCGAGCGATCGCAATTTCAAGCGGTACAAGGTAATCTAGAACTTAATTTGGCTGCCCATAAGGACATCATCGCCGCCCATCAAGCGACGATTGCGGCGATGGAAGCCACCAAGTTCTGGAAATTACGCATTCTTTGGTTCAAATTCAAAACCCCTCTCTTACGCTTACTCAAGCGAACTCCTGAGGTTCCTCCCGCCCCAGCCACGCCTTCTCCTTATCCCGAACCCAGTCCCGATATCTACCGGATGTGGCTGAGTCAAAACAGTCCTCGTCCGGGGGATTTGTTGCGTTTACAGCGGCAGATTCAACAGTTTGACTATCAACCCACCATTAGCGTGGTGATGCCGGTTTATAATACCCCAGCGGACTATCTCGAACAGGCGATCGAATCTGTTTTGGCACAGATTTATCCCCATTGGCAACTCTGCATCGCCGATGATGCGTCACCGCAACCCCATGTCCGCAGCACATTGGAAAACTATCGCCAACAAGATGAGCGGATTCAAGTCGTCTATCGGTCCGAAAATGGGCATATTTCCCAGGCCTCTAATAGTGCTTTAGAAATCGCGACGGGGGACTTTATTGCCCTCATGGACCATGATGACCTCATGACCCCTGATGCTTTGTTTGAGGTGGTTCAAGCCCTCAACGATTGTCCCGAAACGGATATGCTATATTCCGACGAGGACAAAGTCGATGAACACAACGACCTCAAAGACCCCTTTTTCAAACCCGATTGGTGTCCCGACTCCTTCCTGTCTCGGATGTACACCTGTCATTTAGGGGTCTATCGTCGTCGTATCATCGAAGAGATTGGCGGCTTCCGCACCGGCTTTGAAGGCGCTCAAGACTACGATCTCGTGTTACGCTTTACCGAGAAGAGCGATCGCATCGTCCATATCCCCAAAATTCTCTATCACTGGCGGTCTCACCCCGAATCCACCGCCAGCCGTCTCGCCAGCAAATCCTACGCCACCACCGCCGCCGCCAAGGCCCTCACCGAAGCCCTCCAACGTCGCGGCGAACCGGGAATTGTCACCCCAACCGCCACGGGCCATTGGATTCCCCGCTACGACATCCGCAAACCGGGGAAAGTCAGTATCATCATTCCCACCAAAGACCTCGCCAGTACCCTAAACACCTGTCTGACCTCAATTTTCCGCCTCACCACCTATCCTGATTATGAGGTGATTATCGTCGATAACGGTAGTGTCCAACGACAAACCCAACGTCTATTCAAAACCTGGGCCAAACGAGAACCCCAACGCTTCCGCGTCGAACCCCTCGATATTCCCTTTAACTATCCCAAACTCAACAATTTCGCCGTCTCCAAAGCTGAAGGAGACTATCTGCTGTTCCTCAACAACGACACAGAAATCAGCCAAGGAGATTGGTTAACCGCCCTGGTGGAACAGGGTCAACGCCCATCTATCGGGGCCGTTGGGGCGACCCTCCTCTATCCCGACAACACCATCCAACACGCTGGCGTTGTTTTAGGGATTGGCGGAGTGGCCGGCCATAGCCATAAATTCTATCCCAAAGATGCGATCGGCTACTTCGCCCAACTGCAAACCGTCAACAACTATTCCGCCGTCACCGCCGCCTGTCTTCTCTGTCGCCGGGAGGTATTCGAGGCCATCGGCGGTTTTGAAGAATCCCTCAGCGTCGCCTTCAACGATGTGGACTTCTGTTTGAAGATGATAGAAAAAGGCTATCGCAATGTCTGTTTACCCCATGTCCGTCTCTATCACTACGAATCCAAAAGTCGCGGCCAAGAAAACACCCCCGAAAAGCAACTCCGCTTTAAGCAGGAAATTGACTATATGAAACACCGCTGGGGCGACTATTTAGAGGATGACCCCTGTTACAATCCCCACCTCAGCCGCGAACGGGAAGACTACAGCCTCACCCTCACCCCATCCCCGGTCCCCGTCCTCTAGGGAACCCAAACCCACCTCAAAAAGTCTCGGGATAGTGAATGGTGAACCCTGAATAGTGGTATAGCGGTGGCAATTCCGCAAAAGATTCCACAAAAGGACAACCACAAAGGCAAATCCCAAACTTGTTTCTGCCTTCCATTGGAGGCAAGGGGTGGATTCTCCCCCTATTGCTAGCTTGCCTATTGCCTTCTTCCCCCTGTTCCGGTGTTCCCTGTTCCCTGTTCCCTCCTCCCCCCCTATGCTTTCCCGACGAATTCTCCTCTTTAGTCTCTCCCTCCTCACCAGTATTCTGGTCACCACCGCCTGTCAAACCAATAGTCAAACCAGCGACTCCCCTCAGTCGAGTCAGCCAGGGGACAAGGCCGCCTATGAGGTGGTCACATCTCCCAACCCTGACTGGGTTCAATTTACCCCGCCGATTGATTGCAGCCTAGGCGAAGACTGTTTCACCCTTCTCTACGTTGACCGAGACCCCAGTGACAACGCCCAAGACTTCGCCTGTGGCCGGCAAACCTATGATGGCCACAAGGGGACAGATTTTGCGATTCCCAACGAAGTCGCGATGAACGAGGGAGTGGCCGTCATCGCCGCTGCTGATGGAACGGTCTTACGCTTGCGGGATGCTGAACCCGACCGCCGCCTGAGAACCGCCGCAGATATCGCCGCCGTTGAGGAACAAGGCCGCGAATGTGGCAATGGCCTAGTCATGGACCATGGCGACGGCTGGGAAACTCAATATTGTCATCTCAAGCAAGACAGTATTGTTGTCGAACCTGGCCAGCAGGTGACCCAGGGCGAGACCTTGGGGTTAGTGGGCCTTTCGGGAAAAACAACTTTTCCCCATGTCCATATTACGGTTCGTTATCAAGGGGAGGTTATCGACCCCTTTGTGGGCGTAACCGATGAGACGGGGTGCAATTTAGAACGTCGTCCCCTCTGGGAAACCCCCCTCGGGTATGAACCCACGGGCATTTTAAGTGCTGGTTTTGCGGCTGAAGACCTCTCCCTAGACCGTCTCTGGCGGGGCGATTTCACGGATGTTACGCTCTCTCAAGACATTCCCTTAATCTATTTCTGGGTGCATGGCTATGGGATTTTAGAAGGGGATGTGGAACATTTCCGACTCCTCGACCCTGAGGGTACGGTGATTACGGACTATGAACAAACCGCAGACCAATCGAATCTGAATTGGTACAACGGTGTGGGAAAACGCAACACGGCCCAGCGGCCAATTTTGCCGGGAACTTGGCGTGGGGAATATGAATTACGTCGGAATGGTGAGGTGATTGTGTCTCTCGAACGGGAGATTGAGGTGCAGGCGGTCCGTTAGCCACGTCCTGGGAAGACGGGCCAGGGGTCTTCCTCAGAGAAAAACCCAGAGAAAAAAATAAGCCCGAAATTGGTTCGGGCTGAGCATAACAAGCCTGTTGGTTAAACGTTTTCAAAAAACTGGCTCTTTATTGAAGACAGAGCCGATTTAAATGGCCGCCCGCTAAACTCTGGGGCGGATTGATGAGGCCGCCTATTATATGGGTGGCAACCGGTATTGAACCTTCACTCGTCATTAGACCAGTGAAATGTGAAGATTGTATTTAGAAATATCTCTGAAATTTGTCTAAAATCGCCTGAAACTCTTGTCCAGACTGGATTTTAGCGACATTACGTAACTTAATAATATGTTACAATGTAAAGAAATGGTAAAAATGTGACGGCAAGAACTGGGGAACAAGCCATCCTCGTGGTTCGTCGGGGAGAGACTGACTCACGGTGATGACTGATCAGAGGCTTGGGGGAGATTGGGGAATGATGTTAGAGGTCATCGGGATTTACGCCAAGTTCCCGTAAGCGTTGGGCCAGGCGATCGGCTTTGGCTGCGATCGCATCTCGTTCAGCCTGAATTTCCTGCAAACTCTGAAAACGTGACCCATCGGGGCGATAGAGGGTTAATCCCTCCTCAGTCCAATCGAAGCGAATCCCCAAGCGAGGACTCACCCAGTCGGACATCTCCTCAATTACATTTAGACCCCGTTCCCCTCGTTGTAACCCACTTAAGTCATTGTGATCCGGGTCGTAGATGTAATACTCTTCGACCCCAAACTCGTCGTAAAACTGCTGTTTTTGGGCCATCTCTTTGAGGGTGTTTCCGGGAGAGAGGATTTCAAAGACCACTTGCGGCGGGATATTGTCTTCTTCCCATTGTTTATAGGACCCGCGATCGCCCTTCGGTCGTCCAAACACCACCATAGCATCAGGGGCGCGACGGATGCGATTATTTACCTCAATGGGATACCAGAGTAAGTCCCCAGCCACGAACACATCCGGGTCATTGGCGAAAATTAGGTCCAAGTTCTCCTTGATAATGACAATCCAGCGAAACTGAAGGGTATTGTCGGCCATGGGCTGTCCGTCGCTGTCGGGGTAATGGATGGTTTGTTGGTTTGGGGTCGTCGGCGGCTGGGTTTGGGAAATCATGGCGTTTTCTCCGACTTCAAGGAACGGCGATTGACGTCAAAACTTATGATTGACGGTAGTTCGATAAAATGGATGATTGAGTTTTGTTTCTGTTTATCTTTGGGAATACTTGTATTATGGCTATGTTTAGTATATCCCAAAAACATCAAATTTGTGGGGGTTTCACGAAGGATTCTCCCAAATCATAATGGGTCTTCTGGATCTACGGTGGGATTTGTGACATAACATACAAAATTGTAGGGGCGAAAAATCCCCTCCTGGGAGGGGTAGGGGTGGGTTATGCCCCTACAGTAACGGGTGTAATCTGCCATAAATTTTCCTTATCACCCTAAACCCAGAAGACCCATCATAATCGCCGCGATCGCCCCTTATCAATCCCTTCTAAACCTCGTACATTTCGCCGCACAAATTGCATCAAGCGATGGAAGTCCGACCGTTTCCAGAGCGGTTTTAATTCCAGGTCATCCATCGCTAGGGGAACATAAATTTCTGGGGCTAACTCCACCGCCTTCTGTAAAGACAGCATCGCGCCATCTAAATCCTCATCCAAGACCGCACAACAGGCTTGATTGTACCAACTATAGGTATCTTCAGGTTCTAGGTCTAAACAGGCATCATATTGGGCGATCGCCGAGCGATAATCTCCCTGAAGACGATATAGATCTGCCAACTTATAGCGGGCATCAAAATCATCGGGTTCTGTTTTTAACGCCTCTCGATAGGCAATTTCTGATTCTTCAAATTGCCCTAAATGCCGTAAACAATCCCCTTTGCGGAACCAACTCCAAAAATCACTGGGTCGATTATCTAACGCTTCCTCATAACAGGACAAAGCGGCGCGATATTTTTGTAGGTAGCGTAGGGCATCGCCGCGACGAAACCAAGCCCAGTAATCATGGGGACGCAAGCGCAAAGCTTTATCAAAACTGGCGATCGCCTGCTCAAATTCCCCCATCTCTTCTGACAAAATAATGCCCCGATTGTACCAAGTCCAATAGTCTTTAGGACGTTCATTCAGAGCCTTATCAAAACTCTCAATGGCTCGTTCAAATTCCCCCAATTCCACTAATGTATTGGCACGATGATAGAGCGCCCAGTAGTCATGAGGACGAGCGAGAATCGCTCTGTCAAAGCAGGCTAACGCGGCGGTATAATGTCCTCGATTAAAAAATCGCTTGCCCTCCTTATAGCAAAGCCAATAATTTTCCCAACGGGCTTCTAAATAGGGTGTTAATCGGCTGTCATCTAAGGTCATTGTTATCGTAATTCATGCAAATGGTCTTCCCTAGAAAATAACTAGGGATTTAGCCTAAAAAAACTTGAGTTGCTGTTAAATCTAGGTCAGAAAGACTCAGAGATTCAATGGGAGTATCCCCAGAAAATGTCCCCATTTCTTCATAAGTCCCTTCTCGTAACACCAAAACTAAAACCGTTTCAGCGTCCGGGTCAATCAGCCAATATTCTGGAATGCCACAACTTTGATATTGAAAGCGTTTGGCGACATAATCTCGCTGTCGTTGAACCTCTCCTGGACTGACCACTTCAACCACCAATAACGGCGGATTCATCGACAAACGAACCGTGTTGCGTCGGGCCAGTTGTTCGATATGGTCTTCCCGCAGAATCGTCAAATCAGGATAGCGATTTCTCGGTTCTCCCTGGACTTCAATCTCTAACCCTTGGCCGCGGACTCGATCAATTCCAACTAAACCGGCAAAGTGGAGGAGGAGACGGTTGGCAATTTGAACATTTACACCAGATTCGGGGGGCATCTTAACTAATTGACCGTTATACAACTCATAAAAGCCTTCTAGGGACTCACTATAAACGAGATAGTCTTCAAAACTCTCAAATAATCGGGGTTGAACCTGTACCATTGATCTGACTCCAGAGACGGTGAACATCCAGTTGGGTCGGCCGATGCTTCCATTATCGCCGTTGCGATCGCCCAGCAACATGGCAAAATAATCCCAAGCCCCTAAAAACGCAAGCCGAACACAAGCCCAACGCAAGCCCAAATCAAGCCAGATGACAGAGTATCGCATCGAAACCGACTCCATGGGCGATCGCCAGATCCCCGCCAACGCCTACTATGGGATTCAGACCCTCAGGGCGATCGAAAACTTCCCCATTAGCGGACATCGGCCTCTCCCGGCCTACATCGAGGCCTGTGTTCTCATCAAAAAGGCCACCGCCACCGCCAACCGGGAACTCGACTGCATCCCCGCCGAGATCTCCGAAGCCATCATCACCGCCGCCGATGAAGTTCTGGCCGGACAATTGCGGGATCAGTTTGTCGTCGATATTTACCAAGCCGGGGCCGGAACCTCCCACCACATGAACGTTAACGAAGTTCTCGCCAATCGGGCCTTAGAACATCTGGGAGAGGAAAAAGGCAATTACAGTAAAGTTAGCCCCAACGACCATGTCAACTATGGTCAGTCTACCAACGATGTCATCCCCACCGCCATCCGTATCGCCGGACTCCTAGCCCTACATCGTCAGTTTTTCCCCGCCTTGGAGGCCACCGTCGCCACCCTCAACCGCAAAGCCGAGGAATGTCAAGATGTGGTGAAATCCGGGCGAACCCATATGCAGGATGCGGTTCCGGTACGCCTCGGGGAAGATTTTCGGGCCTGGGCCGTGATTCTCAATGACCATTTACGGCGCATCCGTTACGCCAGCGAAGACTTACATAGCTTAGGATTGGGGGGAAGCGCCTCGGGAACCGGACTCAACACCCATCCTCGCTATCGCTTCCGTTGCGCCGAACTCCTGGGAGAGTATATCAGCCAACCCCTAGAAAGCGCCCCCCATCTGATGGCCGCCATGCAGAGTTTATCTCCCTTCGTGGCCGTATCCGGGAGTTTACGCAATCTGGCCCAGGATTTAGTGAAAATCTCCCATGACTTGCGCCTCATGGATTCTGGCCCCAAAACTGGCTTGAAAGAGATTCAACTTCCTCCAGTTCAGCCGGGTTCCTCGATTATGCCAGGGAAATATAACCCCGTGATGGCGGAAATGACCTCGATGGTGTGTTTTCAGGTGATGGGATTGGATCAGGCGATCGCCCTATGCGCCCAAGCCGGACAATTAGAGTTAAATGTCATGATGCCCCTGGTGGCCTATGACTTGATTCATAGTATCGAGATTCTGGGGAACACCCTCGACGCCCTCAATCGTCGTTGTCTGGCAGGCATCATCGCCAACCGCGATCGCTGTCTGGGCTATGCTGAAGGCAGTCTCGCCCTTGTCACCGCCCTCAACCCCCACATTGGCTATCTCAACGCCGCCGCGATCGCCAAAGAGTCCCTCGATACCGGCAAATCCCTGCGGGAATTAGTGTTAGAAAAGGAATTAATGCCCGAAGCCAAGTTAGCGGAGGTGTTGGACTTAGAGAAAATGAGTCAACTTCCTCCGAGTCTTGATGAACTCCCTTAACCTTGTTGTTCACCTAGATCAGCCATGCAAAGTCAATATAGCGAAACTCAACTAACCTTCCATTACGAAAACGGCGGCGAGGAATCCTTTAGCGTTCCTCTAACCGCGCAACAAGTCTATCAACAACTACAACTGGCCATCGAGTCACCGCTTCTGACCTTCCATCTTTATGATCGTAGCGTCACCATCCGCTTCGATCGCGTCCTGAAAGTGGAAATCTTCCCGGCCTTCCCCGAAGTTCAGGGCGATGGCGTGTTTTCCGAGGCCCAAGTGGTGACGGCCATGCGTCGCGCCACCCGTCGGTGAACCCCCTATGCGCTTAATTGTCGAAGGTTGGCGGTTTATTTCCCAATCCTACGCCGTCGTTAACCAGTTCCAACTCCTGGAACTCCTCAATCGCCCGGATGTGCAACTGTACCATCGGGAAATGCCCTATTTGCAGGATTGGCAAGCCGCCACGGGACTGCTATCTCCCGCAGAGGAAGCCCAGTTACGGACGATTCCCGAACCGCCAGACTCCCTGCAAAGTGAAGCCGTCTTGCGGATGCAAATGCCCTTCGACTTTTCCCCGTCGAACCATTCTCGCCATTTGGTGGTGTTTGGTTTGACGGAATATGGCAAAGTCCATAATGCCATGGTCCAATGTATGGGGGTGTCCGATTTTGGCCGGGTTCATCGCCAGAGTGAAGCCACCATTCTCACCTCCTCAAATTGGTCCCGCCAGGGGTTTATTCAGAGTGGCGCCGATGCTAACCGCATTCGGGTGGTTCCCCTGGGGGTGAATCCTCGCGTTTGTCATCCCCTCCCTGGGGAGGAACGGCAAGCGTTACGTCGTCGTTTGGGGATTGAGGATCAGTTTATCTTCCTCAATGTCAGTTCTCAACATCCCCGCAAAGGGATTCGTCCGTTACTCAAAGCCTTTGCCCAAGTGGTTCAGCGTCACCCCCAGGCGCGGTTGGTTTTGAAGGGAACGACGGGGTTATATGGGTCGCAAAAGTATATTCAATCGGCGTTAGATGAGGTGTTAACGCCCCAGGAACGCGATCGCGTTTTAGCCAATTTAGCCTACATCGGACAAGACTTATCTTTTGCTGAAGTGGTCCAACTCTATCAAGCGGCAGATGCCTATATTTCGCCCTATTTAGCCGAGGGATTTAATTTACCGGTTTTGGAGGCGATCGCCTGTGGAACTCCCGTCATTTGCACGGCTGGCGGTCCCACCGATGATTTTACGCAATCCTCCTTTGCAATCCGAGTGACCGCTGAACAAATTTGGCAAGAAATTTGTGGTGAACAACGACTCCTCTTTAACCCCGATATTGAGTCCCTAATTGCCGCTATGGAACGAGTTATCAATGACCGAGATTTCCGAGAAAATGCCAATCATTTGGGGTCTCAGTTTGTTCAGAAAAACTATACTTGGAGTAAAACCGTTGACCATTTAGTGAATGTGCTTTGGTCATCGATGGATCACTTTGCGGATGTTGTTCCTGTATAAATTCTAACAAAGCTAACTTTCAAGGAGTTACCATGGTTGAAACGATCCAAAAATCTCTAAGCTTAACGGACTTTCTAGAACGTCCTGAAACCAAGCCCGCCTCGGAATATATCAACGGTAAAATCTCACAAAAGCCCATGCCTCAAGGCGAACATAGTCGTTTACAGTATAAACTGTGCCTTGCCATTAATGCTGTGACTGAACCCGCAAAAATTGCCCTAGCCTTCCCAGAATTGCGCTGTACATTTGCAGACCGTTCTCTTGTGCCTGATATTGCTGTATTCCGCTGGCAACGCATCCCAAAAACCGACAGCGGACGAATTGCCAACCGGTTTAACACCTATCCCGATTGGATGATTGAAATCCTCTCGCCTCAGCAAAGTACAACCCAGGTGTTAAACAAATTATTACAGGCTTGCCAACAGGGAACTCAGCTTGGCTGGTTGATTAACCCAGAAGAAGCAACGGTTCTAGTGATTAGCGAGAATCAACGCCTTGATGTCTTTAGCCAAGATGATCAACTGCCAGTTTTAGAAGGAATTGATTTGTCTGTAACAGTTGGTAATATCTTAGAGTGGTTAACCATTTAGGGAGTTAAACCTAATCGAAAAAATGGTATTAAATTAATTTTCCTGGTCATTCAAAGTCATTCAAATCAAATTTATATCTAAAAAATAGGCAGAGTTTGGGTGTTCAGAATCTAGGCGTATGTCCCCCTTCTATTGCCAATTTCTGGCAATATAGACCCCATAACCAATGTAAGACTTATAGGTCTCGTAGAGGTCAATTTCTCGTTGTTCAGCCGCGACGATCGCGCGTGCTTCGTCGCTATTCTCATGTCGAGTCAGGAACTCCTCAAATCGAGCCTGCATGGGTCGGTAATACTCATTCAACCAACACTGTTCTGGTAACACGAAGTACCCGACTGGCGAAAATCCCTGTTTTTCTAAACTCTTGATCTTCGCCGAAGCGACATCGATTTCGGGATACTCACTATCCCAGTGCTTCTGGAGTTCTCTGGGTCGCGAATCGGTCAACCATGTGATCTCGGAAGCCACGAACAGACCCCCCGGCTTCAGAAAACGTCGCCACTCGGCTATCCCCTTTTCAAATCCAATGTTGTAAATTGCCCCTTCGGACCAGATGACATCAAGTTCCTCGTCCGCAAAAGGTAGGTCCTCCATGGATCGAGCAAGGGGCGATATCTTATGGGCGACCCCTGCCCTGTTAGCCCTTTGTGCGAGTACATCCAGAAAATCTTGAAGGAAATCTACCGCCGTCACCTGGGCATTTAAGAGTTGAGCTAGAACGATGGTGGATGCACCAGTACCGCAGCCAATATCCGCAATTTTCAGTGGGGCCGCTCGGTCAATCCGGGCTAGATTGAGAGCTAGTTCTGTTTCCGCATTGCCACCTGGTCCTTGGCGATCGCCGCCTTTGTGTAAATCGATTAACAGTTGATAATTAGCCATGACGTTAGTCCTTATTATTTTGAGAGGTGCATGATAGGTTAAACATGAATTAGCAAACTAACTATCTTAGATTTGACCAAGATTTAATTGACTATAAAATCCTAATTCCCTCATTTTAAAATCTTTTAAAACCATGATACTCAGCATTTTGATATCAGATTTAGTATGATTCATCTTATGAAGGATTCGGGCAGATTTACGTTTTACAAGTTTAGTAATGTATCGTCCCTAACGTAATGGCTACGCCCGATCATAGCGGTCTAACACCGTCAACTGCTGATACTTTTAGGTAAGGTTATAGTGAATTCTATAGTCATCGAAGATTCTCTTAAGACACTCTGAATTGAGAAAGAATCCCCCACCTGTTGCATCCGGCCATCTTTTCCCTCGTTTTTTATCCTATTTAAACCAATTTCTGCTATCTCACAACTTATATTGCCGAATTGCACGATTCATAACATTAATTTGTTCAGCATGGAACGAGGGTGGCATCATACTGTGAATTGTATAATCTAATCCATCATGCATCACATCAGTAGGCAAAGCCGAATGATCGAGTCCCAAAGTATGTCCAATTTCATGAGCGATCGTATTAGCAATTAAGTTGGATAGCTGCCTAACATCCAGACCGATTCGATCAGATGCTTCATAGACTCGATCAAGGTGAATAATTGCACGATTTGTAACCATTCCCAGTTTGAAACTAGCAGCACCGAGATAGTTTATAGATTGTACGGATTCATGTCCAGTACATACATAAATATGAGTAAATGTATTTCCCCACTTTTGGTTCTCTGGTTGCTCAGAGGTTAAAAATAACTTAACACCTCTAAAGGCCCCGAACACTTTGGAAAAAGCATCGACTATCACTTCAGCCATGATACCTCGATGATGCAAAGGAAAACTAATGCCACTTAGATCGACCCAAACACAATGGCGGTTGTTATTATTCTCATGCTCGGATTGACTTAATGCTCCTCCGCAGGTTGGGCAAAACTCCCAACCCAGTCGGATGTTCGCTCGGCATTTCCCACACCTAAGTTTTGGAGGTCTGCTTAGATCTAGACGTTCCCAAATTCGACTTTTTAGTTTTCGATTGGGTCGGGTCAAGTCTAGGCGATCATATAGAGACATTGACTCACAAAAGGACTAGATATAATCAATGTATAGAATCAAAAAAGGGGACAACAACGTCTAAGTCTAGCTTTTTCAAGACTTAGACGTTGTTGCCGGGGTTAACTAGGAGTACGCTTTCACTAAATCTCCTAATCCCTCTATCTTAAAACCATTCCCCATCGCTGCCATTTTCCTCCCCTTTCTAATTCAGTTTGAATCCGATTTTGAACATATCTTTGCCGTACCGTTTTCTTATGGAAGAGACAAAAGAGACATCCCTGAACAGGGATGATTGTTCAAGTTCCGTAAGAATATTGGAGGCGGAATCCGCATAACCGGCTATTTCCAGCCCTTTATCAGAGTATTCGAAGTCTGAAATCCACGCACTCTCCGGAACGGTGAGGGTCAGCTCTTTTAAGACAGCCGTCACCGATGTGCCGCCGGCACTGAACCGGTTCAGCTGCCGGATCTTTTCATTGATCAGCGCTGTCTGTTTGACTGTTTTTTCAAGTTCGGCAACTTCCCGGGAGACCGCTTCAAGTTTTGAATCGTATATGTTCGACTGTATATAATTTTTTAAAATCGTGCTGCCCGCCCATGCCATGCCGGTGAGGAC
>NZ_JAWOCL010000243.1:0-4385 GCF_046483825.1 Sodalinema sp. | reverse complement strand
CGCCGCGTCAGCAGGAAATAGACATTATTCGGCAGTTCTTTGGGCAAGTGCAGCAGGTTTTCCCCGGCCTCCTGTTCCACCTCATCTAATGCGTCCACTACCACCACCAGCGGTTCACCTTCAGGAAGTTGCCGCGCCACGTTTGCCAGCAGTTCCCGCAAGTCTGCATTGTCGCTGTTGGGCAGGTTGTAACGCTGTTGCAGTTGTCCGCGCAGGCTTTTTAGGAACAGTTCGGCGCGGTTGCGACGTTCGGCGAGAATGTTGAAATAGCCGGGTACGTGGTGATCCTGAACGTATTTGGCGGCGACGGCACTTTTGCCGATTCCTGCCTCGCCAATGACTATGAAGTAGCCGCAGGGGTGTTTTTAATGAAGTCCCCGAAGGCTTTAAAGACAAACTTTCGCCCGCAGAAACGCTTGAGTTTTTCTTCAATCAGTGATTGAAATTCCCGGCTTTTTTTGTTGTTATTAGTTCCAGGATTTACTACCGAATTAGATTGATGAAACTCCTGACCAAGTTTCTGCCTGAGACCTTCTAATTTGCCACGTCCGTTGCTACCAACATCGAATTTTTCATAGATTGGTTTAAGTCGATGATTTTTTACGGTGGATTCGCTTATGCTTAATTTTATAGAGACTTCGTTGATTGCCAAGCTTCGCGTTGGCTCCGGAAATATAGTCAAAAGAGTATCAGTTAGTTCCGGTGACAGTTCCAACTCGATGGCTTTTTGCTTCAAAAACTGTTGCCAGTCCATCTAGGTTACATCCAAAAAATTTCTTCCATTATAATGAGTAATCCTGATGCTGTCATCCCGAATCAGGGAAAATCAGACTTTTGCGATACCTTTCTGATACTTCCGCGATACCTCAATGAAGTTGAGACTTTTGCGATACTAAAAGCGAGACTTTCGAGACTTTAAATCCTCTCAATCGATGTCAGGCTAGAAATGTAAACGCTCGCTTGGAGACTGATCCATGAGGAATCCCTTTTCTCGCCAACAGGAACCGAACCGCAACGACGACTTCAAACAGGAGGTGCAACGGGAACTTCTCCGGCAGTGCAAACACAGTTATAACGTGACGGTGGGTGCGATCGCCACCTCCTATGTCGTGACCCTCCTCGGCGTGGGATTGCTGTATACCGACAAAATCGCCGAATCAGCATTCACCGCCAGCACGGGAACGATTTTCAGCCTCAGCAGTATGACCTCGGCCAATGCTAAAAAACAGGAGTTGCAAGACCTCCTCGACGAACTTGACGAAACACCGTAGACCCGCCACCGTCGTCATATCCTCTCAGTTCGCTCCCTAGCCTCAACCTAGACGCCGACAGTCCCTTGTCCCCAAATCATGAGGATTCCTTGGCAAACTGTTCGTTGCGGCCAGAGTAACGCTAGACTAGCTCTAACGTGAGACCTTATTGAACCGAAACTGGTTGGGAGAAGCATAATGGGAGATTTTGAGCAGGTATCAGTCGGCATTGTCGGTGCATCAGGATATGGCGGCGTGCAACTGGTACGATTGCTACTGGAGCATCCAAATATCGAAATTGCCTATTTGGGAGGACAAAGCAGCGCTGGGAAGCCCTTTTCAGATATCTATCCCCACTTAGAACATCGCTTCAACAAAGAGGTTGAACCGGTGGATGTCGATCGCATCGCCGAACGCTGTCAGGTGGTCTTCCTCTCCCTTCCCAATGGCTTAGCTTGGCAAATTACCCCCGCTTTACTCGAAAAAGGCTGTAAAGTCCTCGACTTATCCGCTGACTATCGCTTTTTTAATCTCGATACCTATCAAGCCTGGTACGGAGGCGATCGCACCGATACGAACACCGCCGCCTCAGCGGTCTACGGCTTACCGGAACTGTACCGCGATCGCCTCCAAGACGCCAATCTCATCGGCTGTCCCGGCTGCTATCCCACCGCCAGCCTCTTAGCCGTGGCCCCCCTCCTCAAGCAAGGCTTAATTGCGCCCGAAAGCCTAGTCATCGACGCCAAATCCGGGACCTCTGGCGGCGGTCGTCAAGCCAAAACCAACCTACTCCTCGCCGAAGCCAGTAGTTCCATTTCCGCCTACGGTGTGGCCCGTCACCGTCATACCCCGGAAATCGAACAAATCTGTAGTGACTTAGCCGGCCATGAGATGATGGTTCAATTCACCCCGCATCTCGTCCCCATGGTGCGCGGGATTCTGGCCACGGTCTACGCCACCCTGCGCGACCCCGGTTTAGTCCGTGAAGACCTCGCCACTATTTATAATGCCTTCTATCGCGCCTCCCCTTGGGTCAAAGTTCTCCCCTCAGGAGTCTATCTCCAAACCAAATGGGCCTGTGGGTCTAACCTCAACTACATCGGAATTGAAGTTGACCCCCGCACAGGACGAGTGATTGTCATGTCGGTGATTGACAATCTCCTCAAAGGACAAGCGGGACAAGCGGTGCAAGCGATGAACCTCATGTT
This sequence comes from Sodalinema sp., assembly GCF_046483825.1. NCBI lineage: Bacteria > Bacillati > Cyanobacteriota > Cyanophyceae > Oscillatoriales > Oscillatoriaceae > Sodalinema > Sodalinema sp. The sequence goes on along the minus strand of NZ_JAWOCL010000243.1, from coordinate 1,927 downwards.
AGGACTCGAAGAAACCGCCGGACTCCCCAGCCTAGGGTTCTATCCTTAAAACTCTTCCGTGATTTCGAGGTCCAACACCCCTTGGAGTCGTTCATAAGCCTGTCGCACCTGAATAAACTCGCGCTCGCTTCCCCCCGCGTCTGGGTGGGTTTCCCGAGCGCGACGGCGATAGGCCTGGGTCAGTTGTTCCTCGTCGAAGGGATAGGCCAGCCGCAATAGGGTTAAATCCCCCTGAATCCGCTGGAAAATTGGGTCGATCGCCATCGGCTCACTATCGACGATGGGAACCTCATCCCACTGGTTAAATTCCGTCGTCTCCGGGTTGCGGGAATAGAGTTCTCGTCCTAAGTCCCGAGAAGCTTGTTGGAAAAATTTATAGAGGATGACGGGGAATAAGAGAATCAAGAGCGTGATCAGGGGGAGCGCCAAGGTCGGGTTTACGATCGCCGTTAAGACCACTAAAATTGGCAACAGTTGTAAGATAATAAGGATCGGTGGGTTGTCTTTCATTAATTTAGATCGCAGCCTTAGATCGCGGCCTGATTTAACGGTTGGGGCGATCGCACCCTTTCCCCCTAAGTGTAAAGGATTAGCCCTAAAAGAGTCCTTCGCCGATGGACTGAGATACTAGGGGGGACGGATGACCCCATATCTGAGGTTCCGCTAGATTCGGCTTGATGCTGAGTTTAATGCTCAGTTTGATGTTCAGTTGCAGTTGAGGCAAAGTTTGTGTCTAAAAAGCGTTCGGGTTGGTTTAGTCGTATTGTGCTGGCCATTGGCTTAATCGCCTTTCTTGGCTTTTCCATCGCACCCCTACTCGGCGGCGTCTTACAAGCCAATCAGGGTAATTCGAGTCCCACTCCCACGAATACCCCCGCCGCCAGCAACCCCCAGGAGGATCTTCAAGCTCAGGAACGGGGCTATAAACTCGTCCTGGAGCGGGAACCGGATAACCGCACCGCCTTACGAGGACTCATTGACGTGCGGCGTCAACTCAACGATATTGAGGGAACCATCGAGCCGCTGGAACGGTTGGCCGAACTCAATCCCGAGGAATCTCGCTATTGGGTGTTGTTGGCTCAGACAAAACAGTATCTCGGCGATCGCGAGGGAGCCGTCGAAACCTATCGGGAGCTGATTACCCGCGAACCGGGGAACGTACAAGCTCTTCAGGGACTGGTGACGCTACTGCTGGAAGAAGACCGGCCCGAAGCGGCGATCGCGGCCATTGAAGATACCCTACAATTAGCCACCCAAGCCGACCAATCCGAGCCAGGAAGCATCGATGTCGTCTCCACCCAACTGCTGCTCGGACAAGTCTACGCCGAACAGCAACGCTACGAGCAAGCCCTAAACGTCTTTGACAATCTCAGCCAAGAACATTCGAGTGATTTCCGTCCCCTGGTGGGTAAAGGGCTGATTTTAGAAGAAACCGGACAACTCGATGAAGCCCAAGCCGTCCTAAACAGCGCCCTGGAACTGGCCCCCGCTCAACAAAAAGACCGGATTCAAATTCTGATTGAACAGATCCAAGCCAGTCAAGCCAGCCCCGCTGAGGAAGAAACCTCTGAAGAAACCACTGAGGAATAATCCCTTGAGCCTGAACGCTCATCGCCCCTGTCCTACATTGGTTTGTCCTATATTGGTTAAGGAGTAACCCCGTGGCATCTGAAGAAATCGTCCGCTTCTTCATCGAAGAAGGTAAAGAACACCTCAATACCCTGGAAAATGGGTTATTAGACCTACCTGCAACGGTCCAAAACCCCGACGAAATTGACGAGATGTTCCGTGCGGCTCACTCGGTGAAGGGGGGTGCAGCCATGTTGGGCTATAGTTCCATCCAAAAAGTCGCCCACCGTCTCGAAGACTATTTCAAAGTCCTCAAACAAGACACCTTACCGATTGATCGCAAACTCGAAAGTCTCTT
>NZ_JAWOCL010000179.1:0-8290 GCF_046483825.1 Sodalinema sp. | reverse complement strand
GACCCATCGGGGTAGGTGAGTTTACCATGGGGCTTGGTGCTGTTGCGATTATAAAAGGGAAGCCAGGCGGCATACATGGGACCCTGAGGACGACCATCTCTCCCAATATCGGATGTGCCGGGATACAACTTGATTTCGTTGTTTTCAATGCGGGCGGGAACCATCTCTAAGCCCATTTTGGCAGGCATTCGATAGGCTAACCGCATATCATGGGGGTCGAGGACGGAAAGGCGAGAGTTGGTGACGGCTTCGTAGGCGGACCGCAACATCCCTCTCAGGGAGGTGGGGGGAAGGTAGGGTTTCCCTTGGGCGTCGAGACGGGTGGGGAAGGTTTTATGACCTTGTGCATCTTCCTCCATCTCGGAAGCGTCGGGAATGAGGAGGGGGGTGATGGTGGTGAGTTTGACGGCGATGCGTCCTGTCCAGTGGTTGGCGTGGTAACGACCATGACCGATGGGTTTGCGATCGCCCAACTCCCCAGTTATATTATTCCGAGGTAAGGCAGGAACGAAGTTATAGGGATTGTGAAAAATGTTGGGATTAACGGTTTTCGGTTGCGGCACCGCTTGGAAGACCCCACCCACTTCTCGAACTCGACGGGGTTGATTGTTGTCTAATTCAAACTCAACGTCGAGTCCATTAAGGGCTTGGGGGTTGTTTTTGTGACTTTTGTAGAGAGAAGCGGTAAGAATGCTTTTGCCAATCCCAAAGGTTTTGCTCTCATTAGAATCATCTTGAAACCGCAATTCAATTGCCCCGTTATTTTTGACCTTTAACTCACCTTTTAATACAGACATTACTGAACCTCCAATTTAACTAAACGTTCTTCGATGACGGCAATATTGCCAAAATCACCCACCTCGGCAAGATATTCCCGAGACTGTAGAGAAACCCGTTGGTCTTTTTTCAACGACTGGCTGAGAGGAACATCCAGTTTGCCGATGCGGGCTTCGGCCAGACGTTGCCAGCCCTCTTGAGTGTCAGCGTTTGCGATCGCTGTTCCCCAGAGAAGATAGGTTTGCGGGAGATGGTCTTGAATGGAAGTCTGAGTGGCCTCGAATGTCTCAGAATTGAGGTCGAGATCACTGTCAGCGAGAATCACGAGAAACCCATTTCCCTGATTCTCATTTAGCCAACGCACTTCACAGGTTTCATTGAAAATTCGGGCTTCAAAGTAGTGGCTGAGGTCTAAGGGTTGACCGTCGCTACCGCAGATTTGGCCGTTTTGAACTTGGGCGAGATCGCAGGACTGGGGGGAGTAGAGGAGGGCATTGGCCCCCATCTGTTGCGCCTGAGTTGTCTGAATGGCTTGGTCTAGGGACATCGGCGATCGACTGACCCAACTGTATAATTTTTCTGTCATGCTGCACCTTTGCTTTGGTTTTGTTCAATCCAGTCTTGCCAGGCGACGCTTAATTCCAAACGTAAGTCGTCGCTGAGTTGGGAAAAATCGGGTCCCAGGCTGAGTTCTCCCGCCAGTCCGGGAATGTCGCTGTCTCCCTGAACCTGGAGGGTCATGTCCGTGACGGCGACGGTTCCCATGCCGCGATTGGTCCCGTAACCGATGGGAATCTTGCGGTTGGCAAAGTCCCGTAAGACCAGCAATAACAGGGCAACGGCCGGCTGCACTTGGTCAGGAGACCATTCCTCCAGTCGCGCTAAATCGACCTGAATGCCAATGGGGTCCCACTCCACCCCAATCGGTTCTAGGACGCTGTACAACATCCCCTCCGCTGCACCCCCTGTCCAACGGTCAATGGCCACATGGACGGCGGGCTGGAGTTTCTGATAGGGTTTTGTCCCGACGGCGGTTTTGAGTTGGGACTTGAAGCCATCATGTAAGTCTGTGGCCCGTTCCACGTTGAACCAACCGTCTTCGGAGATGGGGAGGGTTCCGTAACAGTCATCGAGGAAGAGAATCCCCATTTGACCTTCGTCTCGACCTTTCTTGGAGGCGGCCCCAAAAATCTCGTTGATGAGATTGAGGTGGATTTGGTCGGCAAAGTCTTCTCCGGTGGTTTTTTGGCAGACGGTGCGGATAATCCGTTCGGCGTGGGACCGCAGGACTCCTTTGAGGGAACTTCCGGGAATGACGAAGCGTACGCCTGAGTCGACTTGACTGACGAGGGGTAACATATCCACCGCAATCCCGTCGGCTTCGGCTTTCACCATGACGGGGTCTCGGGGCGTCCAGGCGATTTGGAAGTCCAGGGACAGGGGCATCTCGTAGGCGGCTTTGGCTTCGAGGTCTGTCCAGGGTTGCGGGGTTCCACCGTTGAGGAGGCTGTTGAATAGACCTGCGGCATGACTGAGGTCTTGGCGGTGGATGTTTAGATTTTCCAGTTTGACCCGTCCTAAGCCGCGAGTTTTGGCGGCGCCGATGCGGATATCTCCGTTTTGGAGGGCGTTGAGGAGTTGCCAGAGGGCAATGGGGTCGTCGTTGGTTTGGCTGTCAAAGGTGAGGTTGAGGGCGAAACTGACGCCTTTGGGGAGGATGGCGCGGCTGTATTTGAACCGTTCGGCGGCGGTTCCGCTGTGGCGGTCAATGCCTACTCCTTCGCGAATTTCGATGGGTTTGCGGGTCTGGATTTTGGCGTCGTCGATAATCATCTGGCTGGCCCCATAATCTTTGGTTTTATGGTCGCCCCAGATGTGTTTGATGGATGTGTCATCTTGATTGGGTAATCGGGTCATCCAACTGCGGAAGGCGCCGGCGAGACTGGTTCCGGGGAGGTAGTATTGACCGCGACCGTTGACGGCTAGGGCTAGGTCGGTGTCGGCGTCGCCGCCAACGCCTCCGATATGGATGGGGGTTTGGGCTTTGAGTTCGCCGGTGATACTCCAGCGGTTGTGAATTTGTCGTGCCATGTTGATGTTTTGGGGTTAGTGGTTCTGCTGGGCTTTTTCGAGGTCTCGTTTGTGGGCGCGAATCATGGCATCGACTAGGGTGCGGACGGCTTCGGCCCAGAGGCTGGCTTGCAGTTTGCTGGTTCCATTGTCGGTGAGGGTCAGTTTTTTAGAGTCCAGGTTGAGGATTTGCCAAATTTGGTTGGTATTGGTTACCAGTTGTTGGATTTTGTCAAGGCTTTTTCCGGGCCATTTTTCTTGACGATTGTCAACTTGTTTTAGGGCATTAATCCAGGTACTGACGGCGTTAGGGTCTTCTCGTTTTCTGAGTTTTCCTAGGACCGATCGCAGTCCCCCCAATTGACTCATGGGTGGGCAACTGTCCTCACCACTGATTTTGATGCCCAGGACTTCTTCTCGTTTTTGAGGACTTTGGGCGATCGCCAAAGCTTGAGACTGAATCGCCTCACGCCAGGCAGCTTTTTCGATGAGACGAGCATACTTAAAGACATCGTCGGACACTTTTTTGGTTGTTTGAGTGTTACTGTTTTTGGATAACAAGGTGGTTTTGGAATTTGAATTATCAGTTTGAGAGTTTGATTTCTTCCTCTCCTTGTCACTCAAGTTGTCATCAGTGAGTAAGGGGTCATTAAAGGAGAGTTGTCCATAGCCTTCGGCGCGGCGATCGCCAATCCCTCGGATGGCCACTTGTTTGAGTTTGTTGGGGTCGAGATTGCCCTCAACGGTATAGACTAAACAACTTCCGGCTTGCCAACCTAATAGGGATGGACGGGGTAATCCCCAACGCACTTGCCAGGATTCAGTTCGTCGCTGGCGCAACATCATGGAGAAACAATTGGGGTGTTTACGGAGTTCGAGGCTGACTCCTAATTCCTTGGCTAAGGCTTGCGTGAAGTCGTCGGGATTGAGGGTGGGGTTGAGGCGATCGCCCCGCATCAAGACATCAGATAAAAACCAAACATAGAGAGGATCACCTGAACTTATCCCTTGACTTTTTGGGGTTTGTGTGTTAGCAGGATTCGGGGGAGAGTCAACCGTAATCTTGACCCCGCCATATTGGTCTTTTTTCGATTGACCAATCCGGGTTTTTCCAGTTAGCAAATCATGCCAATTTGGGTTGTTCTTGGACAGTTCTTGATTAACCGCAGCAGAGACTCTTAACTCAGCGTGAAAGGTGAGTCCGGCGGGGATGGCTTCGTAGCTATACAGTCCGCCAACCTCCTCGCTGGGCCGTTGGATCTCATCTTTGATGGTGTTGTGGGTATAGAGGGCTAAATCGACTTTTCCATAGGCGGGTAGTGTGTTGTTTGTCCAGGGTCCGAGATAGCCACCCCGTTCGCCTTTGAGTTGGACTCCTTGGGGGTCAGATTCTTGGAAGCGGTTGTAGACTTTGCGGCCTTTGCTGAGACCACCATCGAGTTTTTCGCCGAAGAGACAGAAGGGGGTGGGACGACCCGGTTGTTGGTCAATCTCTAGGGTGGCGTTGGTGAGGATGAGGGCGTTGTTGGCGATCGCCTGGCTGATGTTGACGCAATTACCCAGTTTCTTGTGCAGATAGCGCAACAGATAGCGACCGGGAATATAATCGAGACATTCGACGAGGTTGCCGACAGTCCGGGCCGGTAACACCAGAGGCGATTGGGTTTCCAAGGTTAAGGGAACCGTTACCCAGGTTCCGTCAGCATTCAAGGAATTGTCACTATCGTCACTGAGGCTGACGGCGCAATTTGTGGGCTGTAAGTCAGGAATCTTGGGAACTTGTCCATAGTTGTTTTGCAACCAAACTAAGGGATCTCCGTTGTCTCCCCAGTTGAGTTGAATGTCACAGCGACCATTTCCCCGACGGCGTTTGCCTCCTAACCGTTGTACCATCTTGGCCCCGGCGGTGAGGAGTCCTTGGACAAAGGGAAGGTACTGATTTGGGGATAGACCGGGATACGCATCACTGAAATTGACTTGGGCCTCGGCGGTGAGGGTGGCCCCCTGACGTACCATCTCTTCAAAGCGGAGATACTTATCCATTGCACAGCCGGATTCTGGATCAATGGCGACACCGGGCTTCATGAAGGCGATCGCGGTCCTCAGTTCCTGCTTCTGACCTAGGGCCTGACGCAAGTTCTCATCTAACCGTGCCGAATGAATCGAGACAATGGCGGGTCGAGGTTCGTTTTCTAAGGGAGTTGTCGCCAGGGCCGGTTGATCGCCAAAGAGAACCTTTAACCAATCATTCCACTGGCCCGTCAGTCCGCCATCTAAGGCCTGGGCCGCTTGTTCGCAGCCATCTCGTAAAATTCCGGTGAGGGTTTTGGCGGGGAGATAGGGTAAATCATCGGCATCTCGTTGCACAATGCTGTCAAGTTCGGCCCGTCCGGTTCCAGATCCGACGTGCCAGTCGCTGTGCATGGTAATGGTGAGGGAGAAGGGAATCATAGGTTAGAAAGGCAAGAGGCAAGAGGCAAAAGGCAAGAGGGGTAGGATGTGTTCTGGTATCGTAGGGGCGAAAAATTTTTCGCCCCTACATTGGCATCATCCTGGGACAACGGTTAGAGAAATTCTTGGGCATCGAGGGCATCGAGAAAGGTGGTGTGGAAGTTAATTTGCCCCTTGTCTTGGCTTTGGTAAAACAAGGATTTTTTCTCGTCATCCTCGGCAAACCGTTCCAGGGAATAGCGTCCCTTAATCAAGGCATATTGGGCGTTGGCGGCTTCTCGACCTAGAAATAGGGCTGTTCGTAGGGCGTGGGACTGGCTGCTGGGGAGTTTGACGCCGCCATCTCTGTCTTGGTCTCCGTCAGGATCTGATTTGAGACGGGTCACGCGATCGCATAACCGACTCCAGTGATGCTGGCTGGCCCAGTCTTTACCCTCGGCAGATTTGAGTTTGTCTAACTCGGTGACGACGTAGGGACGGTTATAGAGATAGGTGGTGGCTTCAGGCTGGAGGTTACGGCGAATGCGTTCTAGGTCAATGTGGGTACTGTCATAGAGAATATGAAAGTCGATCGCGGAACAGGGGAACGGCGTAATTGGCTTGGAGTTCGGTTTGATAATGGTCTGTTTAACGGATTTGGCGGATTTAATCAGGCTTTCGGCCAGTTCGTAGGCCACGGAGAAGGGGAAATGGGGTTTGATAATGGCAATTCCGGCACAGGCGGAGAGGCGGTTGATGCTAAATTGTTTTTCAGCGATTTTAGAGATTTCCCGTTTCTGTTCGGTTTCGGCTTCAAACTGGGTTAGGAAAACTTGGGTAAATTTCAGGGCGGCTTTTCCATCACAGACGACGGTCAAGTCGTCCCCTCCGACAATGAGAGGAACGAGGGGAACGGCTTTATCGTTGGGTTTGAAGGTTTCCTGAATCGCTTTCTCAAAGGCGGCTTCTGTGCATTCGTCGAGTTCTAAGGAAAATTCTCGGTAGCTGCTGATATACTCTCGATTGGATGGGGCTGTCCCCAGACAGTCGGCGAAGTTCAGGAAGATTTGTCCGAGACCATTCCCGTCGGCGTGGACAATGGCTAACCACTCCACATCCCCTTCTAATTGATTGATGTTGTTAATGAGTTTGGGGGTGGTGTTCTCTGAGGGGATTTGATGCAGGCGACGGATTCCGGCTTTGGCAGCTTCGCGTTTGCTGTGGCTGACTTGGGAGATGGGAACTTGCTCGTTTTCTGGGGTATGTTCGAGGCGAGAGGCGGGGAGGCCACTGAAGGAACAGTCGGCGATGATGGGTAATCTCAGGAATCGGGCTTCGGCGGTGGGACGGTAGGGTTGGGTTTCTTCAAAGGTTTTGTGAACGTCTTGGATGGCTGTGTCGAGACTGTTCGTCTGGTCCCAGTCTTGGATGGCGACGAATACCCCGGAGAGGTTGAGTCCTGGCGCTTCTGCGATCGCCCGCTGGGTGACCCGACGAATCAGGTCTTTGGCATCCTCTTCGGTCCGCGACAGAATTAGGGCTTTGCCGGAAGTGGCAATAATGATTTCGAGGGGTTTGTTGCCCTGTTCGATGGCAGGGTTCAGATCCTTGTTGCGCAGAATCTGTCGTAACTCTTGGCTATTGCCCCATTTGCGTAATTCCGGGGTTTGGTTGATGTCGGCAACGGCATCGAGAACCCATGTTGTCCCGGCGCGGTAGGTGAGTTCGGAGGCGCCGATGTTTTCTTTGAGTTTGTTGGTCGAGAAGATGAAGTTCTGATTTCCAGAGGTTTCTAGGAGAACCAGGTAGGGAGAAGCCGTCATAGGAGGGAAGCGGTAGATTTAGCTAGGCAGGTTCGGCTGAGAATCGGTCTGGATTGGGCGATCGCCGTTTGAGACCGGGGATAATCTCTGGGTAGGCTCACCCTATCAAGGGTTTTGCTGCTTTTTGCGGATCGATCGCCTTTTATTTAGATTTTACGTTTCATAACACTTGGGTTGGGGGTGGGCGTTGCCCGATGGTTGTTGCCCGATGGACTGGGATGAGTCTCATCATACCCCCTACTTGGAAGACCCCTCTTCAGATTTAAGGGGAATTAGAGGGGCCGTTGAGGCTGCGGCGGGCAAGTTTAGCATAGGTTTTGACGGTTTCATAGGGCATTTCCAGGTCTTGGGCGATCGCCGTTAGGGATTCGCCCAACTCCCGCCGGGCTAGGATGGTGGCCCGGGTTTGACAGACCTGACGGGCGCGATCGCTCTCGGGGCGTTTCTGCTGGATCAGAAGTTGGTCGGTGAGATCGGCAATGCGATCGCCGAGATGGGCTTGTGGACTGGGGGGTTGAGGATGGGAATCCTGCCAGCCGAGGCGGGTTTGCCCCAGTCCAAAGGTGGTTTTATGGCCCGTCCCGCAATAGGGGGCATAGTGAACTAGGGCGCTAAAGAGTTGGGCAAAGTCGGGATTTTGCCGGGTTCCAGCGGCCGAGAGGGTCAGTTCAATGGACCCGGTAAAGCCCGTGACCGACCCTCGCTTCCCGGCGGCAATTTTACTGGATTGGATGTCATGGCGAGATAGGCTCACATGGCTGTCTATCCAGTCCAGGAAGGGGTCGGGTTCGACAAAAATGCCTGAAAAGTTATTCCAGCGGCGCAGATAGCTTTGAAAGAGGTTTACGGGGTTAGGGAGGGGCAGGTGATGACCCCGATGACGGAAGCTGGTGGGGGACACGAAGCTGAGGGCGAAACGCCGCTGGGGGGGAGATTGGTGGAGTTGGTCATAGGTGGTGGGGGCTGGGGTGATGCGGTGCGATCGCAGGTTGAAGCACAGGGAACGCAAGTCGAGGGTTTGGGGGAGACGGGTAAGCCAGGTTTCGGCCCAGGCGACGAGGGGGGCGCTAAAGAGGGTGAGCCGCCACTGGTAGGGCTGATCCGTCTGGATATGCAGGTGGCGGCCGATGACGGGGACTTCTCCGAGGAGGGGGGAGAGGGTGAAGGCTTTGTCGTCGGGGGAGTCGTGC